>JBPYFG010000112.1:0-3093 GCA_051986365.1 Xanthobacteraceae bacterium | reverse complement strand
TGCAAGCCGACCGGCATGCCGAGGCGATCGAGGCCAACCGGCAAAGTCGCCGCGCACAGCGTCAGGTAATTCACCGGCACCAGGTTGTGGACGATCTTGCGATTGCGCGCCCAGAATTTCTCGGCGCCGGTTTCTTCGGCCAGGACATGCGGCGTGAACATGACGGTCGGCGTCGCGATCACGTCCACATCGTCAAAACTCGCCGCCGCGCTCTTTGCAGCGTCGCGGAGCCGCAAGCGCCGGCTCAGATATTCGCGCGCCGAAAGAGTCTCGGCATTCTTGAGCGCGGGCGCGTTGACCGGATCGATGGTCGCAAGCCAATCCGGCAGTTCGCGATCGAGAAAAGCGCGCAGCTCGATCGCGGACACGCCGCCCTCGGAAAATACCGCATAAGCCTCGCGCGCCTCGGGGAACGGCCTTTCCTTGACCGCCGCGCCGGCACAAGCGAGCTTCTCGACCGCCGCGCGGACAATTTCATCGATGCCGTTTTCGCAATCCTCCCAAAACCACGAATCGGCGATGCCGATGCGGATGCCGCCGATCCCGTCCGGCACGCGGCGCATGAAAGCAAAACTGTCGCCGAGATGAGGATCGAGCGCGGCGAAAGCGAAAGCCGCGTCGGCCATGCTTCGCGCCAAAATTCCTGGCGTGTCGAAGGTGAAGCTCAGCGGCACGATGCC
Organism: Xanthobacteraceae bacterium; assembly: GCA_051986365.1. Lineage (GTDB taxonomy): Bacteria > Pseudomonadota > Alphaproteobacteria > Rhizobiales > Xanthobacteraceae > BOG-931. Next base: position 2,413 of record JBPYFG010000112.1, on the reverse strand, counting down.
TTCGGTGGACCAGCGATCCTTAGTGATTTTCAACCCGGCATTGCCGGTCATGGCCGCAGGCAGGCGCACCGAGGCTGCGGTATCGCTGCCGAATGCCAACAGAGCCGAGCTTTCGCACAGCGACACGCCGGCGCCGCTCGATGAGCCGCCGGGCGAGCGATGCGCGGTCGGGTCCCAAGGATTGTACGGGCTGCCGTAATGGGCGTTTTGCCCGGTGCCGCCGAATGCGAATTCAACCATATGGGTCTTGCCCATCATCGTCGCCAGCTGCCGGCGCAGAGTGGCAACGACTGGACCGTCGATCTCGAATTTCGGCGGCAGGCGCTTGGCCGAGCCCGCAAAGGTCGGGAAGCCCGACGCCGCGAACAGGTCCTTGATCGAGGTCGGAATGCCCTGCAGCGGCCCGGCCCGCGAACCGACGGCAAAGGCGGCATCGGCCGCCTCGGCGCATTGGCGCGCGTGCGCGGGCGCCCACTGCGAATAAGCCATCAACTTGCCGCCGAACCGCTCGTGATTGGCGATTGCCGTCTCAACGAGAGCGCGCGCCTTGAGCTTGCCCTCGTCAAGCAAGACCGCGATCTCAGCGATCGGACGCGCCAGTGTATCGGCCATGATGGCGTCCCTTTTCATCCGCTCATTGTCGCTTGTGGCGGAGCATAACCGTCGGAGTGAATCCGGGAGAGACGGTAGCACGTGCCTCTGACTATTGAGATGTGTTTAGTGATTGGGCTTCGTAGCCAAAATGAGCAGCGGCGCGAGCCCTGGCGCGGCGACGGTGCGAACCCGCTCAAACCCGGCGTCTTGGAGCCAGTCGCGAATTTCATCGAAAGAGAAGGTATCGCCCTCCTCCGAGTTCACCAGCATATTGACGGCGAAGATCAAAGCGGGGACAGCCGTCTTGCGCTGCTCGTCGACCAGAATCTCAGCGATTGCGATCGTACCGCCTGGGGCGAGCGCTTCGAAGGTCTTCTTTAGCAAGCGCCGACTGCGCGCCTCGCCCTCGCTATGAAGGATGTGGCCGAGCGTAGCGATCGCATGTCCCTGACCGAAATTCACCGAATGCAGGTCACCGGCAACGAATGTGTATCGATCCGCGAGACCATGGCGAGCGGCAACTTTCCTTGTAATTTCGATGACTGCAGGCCAATCGACCGCAGTCACGCGTATCTGAGGCGATTGTTGTGCGATCGCAACGCTCCAAACGCCCGAACCTGCAGCCAAATCTAAAACTGAGATAGGCAACGGTGTCGATTGGACTCCGAGAGCCCTCGCTAGAGCCTGAGCGCCAACGTAGTGGATGGGAAATATGTCTTCGACGAATTTCAGGAAGAAGTTTGCCCCATCCTGTTCTCGATTGATGTGCCGGGTCGACTGTCCGCTTCTGACGACGTCCTCGAGTCCGCCCCAAGACGAAAGCATCGGGCCCTTGGTGAGCAGAAAGAATGCGCCGTGATAGGTCGGCTTGCCGTTGACCAGAAAGGTTGCGCTTTCTAGGGTTAGCTCATAGTGCCCAGCGTCATCCTTCAAAAGCAGGTCGAGGCCCACCAACGCGTCCAGAACCATTCGCAGGCCGCGCGGCGATGTGCTGGTTTCGAGACACAGTGCGTCGAGAGATTTTGGTCCCTTTTCGAGAATGTCGAAAATTCCGCAGCGAATCGCCGTTTCGATCATCAGTGGCGGTGCAAATCCGAAAGTGAATTGCATCAGGCGTTCGGGCGAGACCTGCGGGGTGGACAATGACAGCATCTTAATATCCTGTGCACGTGTCCTCTGAACCTCGCCTTACTTCTCTCGCCCGGCCACCCGATTTCTGCACGCCTGACGCCAACTCTGGGGTCACTTTCGGCCACTCCGACCGGGCATTTGGAAATATAACAAGTCAGGTCGGAACCGAGCCTTCGCCGCGGCGTTGATTCTCAGCCGGCTTAACCTGTCATGACATGCCCGGCCATGGAGTCCCGCATCCGGTCGACCGGTCGGGACTCCTTGCCTTTTCAGGACTAGCCCACGTCCGCGCGCCGCTTGTCCCGTTCACCAACAGCGCACATTCCTAGACGCCGTGGCTAATCGCTGCTTGCCGCCAGCCGTGCGACGTCATGTCTGGGCGGATTGATTGCACCGCGACCGGGAACGACGACGCCCTATGCGAGCTTCTTTTACCCAATGGCGCACGACCTGGCCGCGCTGGAAGAATCGATTGGTCGAAGCCTCAATTCGGCCTGGCGTTCGATTCAAACCGGGGTCGGGCATTTCCTCGATGCCCGCAAAGTGCTGCGCGGATCCATCTCGAAGGAGAGCCGCCGAGGCCTCGATTGGCTGAACTTCTTTCTCGCCGATATTCAGACCGGCTTTGGCGCTTTCGTTGCTTTTTATTTGGCGAATCTAGGCTGGAACAAAGATCAGGTCGGGCTCG
>JBPYFG010000111.1:0-2140 GCA_051986365.1 Xanthobacteraceae bacterium | reverse complement strand
GCTTTGAGCCGCACCTTGCCATAGGCCGCAACGGTCGGCGCCATATCGAGCACGATCGGCGGCTCTTCAAAAGCTGGCACGGCCACCGCCATGGGATTGGTGCCGAGCAGACTTTCACTGCCGCCCCACGGCGGCAAATGATTGTTGCTGCCCACCGCGAGATAGAGGCCGACCATGTCATGCTGAAGCGGCATCGTGACGTAGAGCGCCGCGGGTCCGGCATGATTGCTCATGTGCGCCCCAACCCAACCGACGCCGGTTACCTTGGCTTTCGTAATCGCTAATTCCGCGGCGCGGTGCATCACCAGATGACCCAGGCCATTGTCGCCATCGATCAAGGCCACCGATGCGCGATCGCTGAGAAGCCGGATATTGGGTTTGGCGTTGATGCCGCCGGCGCGCAGCCGGCGCACGTAAAGCGGCAGTCGGATCACGCCATGGGTATCGCTGCCGCGCAAATCGGCTTCCACCATTAAATCCGCGACCGATTGTGCGTCGGGCCGCGGCAGCCCGGCGGCGACGAAAGCACGCGCCAAGAACGCGCCGAGCTGTGCCGCCGGGACGCGGGCTTCATTAGCCGTCAATTCCTTGGCCCTTGTGCTCTGATCCATTTTCAATGCATTCCCAATCTTTGCCCAATCTTTGCCGAAGCCATGATGCGGAGGTGACTAGTGGAGCGGATTTGACATTCGCTATCCACCTGGCCGTGAACTCGTGAAAGCGAATGTCAAATCCAAAGCTCCACTAAGACTTATATTTGCTAGAGGTCCTTTGATTCTAACATTCGCATGAGAGCCTGCCGGACCCGGATGCGAATGTTAGAATCGAACCACTGGTGTTGCCCCGCCTCAGATCATAAGATCAATCGCAGCAACGAGGTAAGGGCAATATGGCTACATTGACTGCCGAAAAAATCGCGACCCTTGATGCCTGTTTCGGGACATACCCGCATACGCAAGCGCTGAAAGACGGTGCGATCGCCTCCGATCGCGTCGCCTTGCGTTTCAACGAGGTCGAGCCGATCAATAAAGCCTTCCTCATGATGGTGCGGCAGGAAAAGTTCGACGTCAGCGAAATGGCGATTGCTACCTATTTGCAGGCCAAGGCCTATGGCAAGCCGCTGACGCTATTGCCGGCGACCATGATGGGACGTTTTCAGCACGGCACCATGTTCTACAATTCCGAGCGCGGGACCGTGGCGACTGAGAGCCTGCCGGGCCGTCGCGTCGGCGTGCGCGCGTTCTCGCAGACGACCGGAGTGTGGCTGCGCGGCATTCTTTGGAAGGACTACGGGCTTGACCTCAACAAGGTGAAATGGGTGACCTTCGAGGATGCCCATGTTCCCGAATATCGCGACCCGCCGGGCGTCGAGCGCGCCGGCCCCGGCAAGGACATGACCAAAATGCTGCTCGAGGGCGAACTCGATGCCGCAATCTTCGGCGGCAACATTCCAAAAGATCCGCGCCTCAAGAGCGTGATCGCTGACCCGGAGGCAGCGGCGAAGGCGTGGTACAACAAGCACGCGACTGTGCCGGTCAATCATATGGTCGTGGTCAAGACCGCGCTCGCTAAATCCGATCCGGGCGCGGTGCGGGAAATCTTTCGCATGCTGGCGGCGAGCAAAAAAGCCGCCGGCTTGCCGAAGCCCGGCGCGATCGACACCATTCCATTTGGCTTCGAGGCGGTGCGACCGGCGCTCGAACTGATGTCAAGCTACGCGCTGGAAATGAAAGTCATTCCGCGGCGCTTTGCCGTGGAGGAACTGTTCGACGACACCACGCGGGCGCTGTAGCCGGCGCCTCGCCACTAAGCTGAAATTCCGGCTGATATTTTATCCGTAAATTCAAGGCATTACCGACTACGCTGACGGTTTGACAATAAAGATATTATCTTTAATATCCGAGTGCCAGAGAAAGCCTTTTGCCAATGCCGCTCGAGCCAAACACGAACGCCACGGCCCGCATCATGCTGGCGGGCCGCTCGTCGTCGCTCTCCGCGCAAGTCGTGGCCGAAGTGCGCGATGCGCTGTTTGCCAAGCGGCTGCGGCCCGGCGATTTTCTCGGCACCGAAAAAGATCTGGCGGCGCGATTTAACGCGAGCCGCATCGTTGCGCGCGACGCGCTGCGCACGCTCGAAGCAC
>JBPYFG010000110.1:0-2026 GCA_051986365.1 Xanthobacteraceae bacterium | reverse complement strand
ATATGACGGATCCGCTGTCGCTCGGCTTTATCGGCCGCAACGGCGCCTTTCCGGCCAACGAGGCGGGCCGCCGCGCCGACCTTGTCCTCGCGATCGGGGCCCGGTTCGACGACCGCTCAGCCTCATCGTGGCTCCCGGGATATTCCTGGAATTTCCCCGTGACCAAACTCATTCACGTCGATATTGATGCCGCCGAGCTTGGCCGCAATTATCCGCCGGATTTGCCCATCGTTGCCGACGCGCGCACCTTCTTGCGCCAGCTCCTTTCCGGGCTCGAGCATCGGTCGGGTAAAGGCGATGGAGCGGCGCGGCGGGAGTGGCTGGCGCAGATCGCGCAATGGCGTGCGGCTTGGGACGAATTCGTGCGCCCAAATTTCGCGATTCACGCGACGCCGATGCGACCGGAACGGGTCGTCGCCGATTGCCAGGAAGTGATTCCGCAGGATGGCATCATCTGCTGCGATGTCGGAGTGAGCCACAATTGGTACATGCAATTCTGGAATGCGCGCCGCCCGCAATCCATGCTCAATTCCTGGGGCTTTTCCGGCATGGGATTCGGCGCCGCCGGTGCACTCGGCGCAAAGCTAGCGGCTCCGGATCGACCGGTCGTCGCGGTGACAGGCGACGGCTGTTTCACCATGGTTCCGCACGTGCTCTGCACAGCGGTCGAATACAACATTCCCGTCGTCTGGGTGATCTGGAACAATTTTGGTTGGGTCTCTATTCGCGACATTCAGCTTGGCATGTTCGGCGGCCGCGAGCATGGCACGATGTTTCACCAGGGAGCCAACAAGAAGCCGTACAATCCTGATTTCGCGGCTTGGGCAAAAGCGGCCGGTGTCGATGCGCTCACAGTAGCGCGATCGCAGGATTTCCGCGGCGCGCTCGAACACGCGATCGCGGCGAACAGGCCGTTTCTGCTCGACGTTCATGTCGATGCCGAAGTCCGGCCGCCTTCGACCGGCGCCTGGCAGTTACCGCCGACGGAACACAAGGAGCCGGTCTTCGGACATCGGTTCATTCCCGATGCGGCACCGGTGAAATAACAAGGTCGTCTTCAGCCCGTCCGAGCTGGCCGGTACTCGGCTAAAGCCGAACAAGACATGTGAAATTGGAAGCGGCAGCGATCAGACTTGCCGTAAGATCGGCCTCAGCGTCCAAAGCCCGGCGCGTAAGAATACAACCGGCCGTCACCGGAATAACCGGAATACTGGCCGGGAGAGCCCCAAGCGAAGGCGTTGTTGCGCGCCTCACGCTCTTGCCGATGACGCGCCAGCGTCACCTGTTTGCGCTCGCGAGCAAGCTTGGCGCGCGCCAATTTCTTGGCGTCTTCGCGCGCTTCGGCGGCGCGCTGCGTGTCCAAAGCTTTGCGCGCCTCGGCGGTCCTTTGTGCTTCTTTGGCCTTGTCGGAGTTTGTGAGCGCATCGCGGTCAGAGCCCGCGACGACCGCGACGGCCGGGTGCGGTACCCGCGTCGTGCGCAGCTGCGTATCGCCGAAACCGACCAGCGTCGTCATCACGATCGCAAAAGCCGCCACCATTGAAACGAAGTACGCGAGGAGAGAAAACACCATCACGGCGGCTCCGAGCAGGACGCTGCTACTGCACTAAAGACAAAGGTCGCCTGGAACTGCAATTCACCCAACAACCACAGACACGTCCGGCCTGGCGCCGCTCCTGGCTGGCATGCAGATAACGCATCATTGGCGGGCGCGGTTCCGCGGGTGACGATATTGAGCGGCCGCATCGCGTTCGGCATCAGCTACTTAGGGCTAATGCCCTTAACCCAAAGTTTAAGCGCCGGAGGCCTTAGTGCCATGATTTCAGCGCCATGATTTCGTCCGGAAGCGCTGCTTGAAGCTCGCACCAATGCCTTTCCGCATTCAGTTGACGCCGTCCATCGCCTATGCCGAGCGCTCCCGGCATAGGCTCGATGTCTGCCGACCGCGCGATGCGGTAGCCGCGCCCGTCATCATTTTCTTTTACGGTGGCGCCTGGCAGAGCGGTTATAAGGAACTGTACCGCTA
>JBPYFG010000109.1:0-7161 GCA_051986365.1 Xanthobacteraceae bacterium | reverse complement strand
AGGCCCTCTTCGCCTGTCGTTCCAAAGTCTTCACCGCTATCGCATAGCCCTCTGCAATGAGCTGATCGATGCTCGTGCGCGAAAACTCGTAATCTCGAGAGATTGATTCTCCCTCCACTGGCTCGCGGTTAATGCGTGTGACCGACAGCGGGCCTGTTTCCCCAACGGTTTCGATGTAGCGCGGTCGCCGTCTTATCTGCTCGGCCGCTTTTGGTTCTACGCTCGCCATAATTTCTTCGACCAGCTGCCGGTAATCGTCAATGAATTCCCACGTTCGAATGTTGCGCCTGATCTTCTCGGCAAACACGATTTCATCGCGTCGAGCCAACACCTGTGGGATCGAATGCGGCAAAGCTCTTTTTTCCAACCATAGATTCACAACGTAGACGTTCTTACCGCTCAGGCCTCCGATCTCGACTACCTGATCAAGCGGCGAATTGCTTACCAGTCCGCCGTCCCAATAGTGTTTTCCATCTATAGTCGTCCAGGGGAAGCCTGGAGGCAGGCTGCCACTCGCCAGGATGTGGTCGGGGGTGATTTCGTCGACATAACTATCAAACATCGCAAGCTGTCCAGTCTCAACGTCCACTGCCGTGAGCAGAAGGCGCACCGGGCTGTCTCTTAATTTTTCGAACGCGACATACTTGCTCAGCGTAGCTTTGAGCGGAGATGGGTCATAAAAGCTGATCCAGTTGATCGGAAGCTGAGCAGGAGAAAGAACGGGTTCGAACCAGCGCGGGCGGAAGAAATGGGGCGCGCCGAACATTACTGACTGTAGGGATGAAACCGAACGTCGCAATTCTTCGTCGGGAACGTAGGGGGTGTCCAAGCTCAGCTCGTGCCAAAAGGCTTCAAGCGCGGTCGTCGCACTACCCGGATTGGCGGCAATGATTGCCGCATTAAACGCGCCGATCGAGACACCGGCAACGAGGTCCGGATGGATGCTCCGCTCTTCTAGCGCCTTGACGACGCCGCATTCGAAGGCGCCGAGTGCGCCGCCGCCCTGCAGGACCAGCACTGTTTGCACCGCTGCCTGGTTCAGGGGGAAATGCACGTCCGACAATTTTGCCTTGCTCGCCGAGATATCGCTGCGATTGGCGATCAGCGCGCCGGCAGCCCTCGTTTCAACGAGTGATTGCTCGAGGAGGAAGGCCCCACGTAACCTTTCTTGGCCGAGGTAGAAAACAGAAAATGATTTTTCTTTGGTCGTTCCCTTAAGGATGCGTTCGCTAGCTCGCTCAGTCGAACCCACCACATTGAAGGTCAAGTCGAATACATCAGAAAAGAAGTATGACACTGTACGCCAGGACTGCTGCTCGCCTAGCATGTTCCAAGCGGCAATACGTCCCTGCTTCACGGCGCTGTCCCAGTGCTCCGCGCGGTATCTGGCGCGCGCAATCGGATTATAAAAATTCGCCACATCACCCGCCGCGTAGATCCCCGGCCGATTAGTTTTTAGCTGCTGATTGACGAGGATGCCGCCATCTACATGAATGCCGCTATTGGCGAGGAACGCTATTTCCGGGTGAACACCGATACCGATTGCAACAAGATCGCAGGGCACGACTTTACCGCTGTTTGTTACGACGGCCTCGACCCGCGTTGTTCCGGAAAATTCTTTGACCTCTTCTCCGAAAATCACCTCTACGCTTCGTTGCCTGAAATATGCGGTGAAGAATTCAGAGATCTCTGGCGAGCACAGCTTCTCGTAAACCAAGTCCTCTCTCGCGATCAGCGTGGTAGCCACACCCCGAGTAATTAACGCAGCGGCAAGCTCCATTCCGATGAAGCTCGCTCCTACTACGACCGCACGCCGCGCCTGCAAAATACTCTCGTACAGTGAGAGTGCATCGTTCACGGTACGAAGATAATGGATGCCAGCTAAGTGTGCTCCTGGGGCCGCAAGCCTGTCTACGCTGGCTCCGGTAGCGATCAGTAATTTGCCAAAACGGAAATGATCGCGATCGGTTTCGATCGTGCGGTTATCGACATCGACGCGGCGCACACGCGCACCCAAATGGATGTCGATCTCGCGGTCCTGGTAGAATGCCGCATCATGAATCAAAATGTTGGTCTGGTCCGGACCATTGAGGAGAAAGCTCTTGGAAAGTGGCGGCCGGTGATACGGGGGGATGGTTTCCGCGCTCAGAATCGCGATGCTGCCCTCGGCGCCTGCGGCGCGCAGGGTTTCTGCGGCCGTTGCACTCGCCAAACCGCCCCCAAGCAACAAGAAATCAATGAGAGGTATTTCGTTTGAGCGCACCTGCTTTCGCCTCTATGACACGCGACAAGCGAGTTGCGTTATTTCGAAACCGTGATCAGCGTGGTCATATATTGGATGCAACTGCAGCGGAAAAGTTCCAGCCAAATTATCTCATCACAATCAGGCACGATAACTCTTCGTACCGCGTCAAATTTGCAGGTCGTCGGGGCAGCCCAGCCAGCGCTACTGTTCTACAGCGCCCCGGGGCTCACATGCCCGCACCATTGGCGGCGTAGCGACGCCGTTCTGCGAACGGCTATGGCCGGGTCGGGCATGATGGTCACAACCCCAAATACGCGCGGCGAATTTCGGGCTTAGCGGCAAGCTCCGCCGGCAGGCCTTCGGTGAAAATGCGGCCCTCGGCGACGACATAGGCGTAATCGCTGACTGCGAGCGCCAGATGCACGTTCTGCTCGACCAGTAAAATCGTCAGGCCGTTTTGCTTGAGCTGCTTCAGTGTCGCGAGCAGCTGATAGACGACGACGGGCGCGAGCCCGAGCGAGAGTTCGTCGATAATGAGGATTTGCGGATCCGACATCAGCCCGCGCGCGATCGCAACCATTTGCTGCTCGCCGCCAGACAGCGTGCCGGCGCGCTGGCGCGCCCGCTCGGCAAGCCGCGGAAACAACTTGAACACTTGCTCGAGCCGCTCGGCATAGGAGCGCGAGGCGTGCGGCGAAAAGGCGCCGAGCTCGAGATTTTCGGCGACAGTCATCGCCGCGAACAATTGCCGGCCTTCCGGCACCAGCGCGAGCCCGTGCGCCGCCTTGACGTGGCTCGGTACCCGGGTGACGTCTTCGCCGTCGAGCACTATCCGTCCGCCCCAAGGCGTGAGCGTGCCGGCGACCGCGCGCAGCGTCGTGGTCTTGCCGGCGCCGTTGGCGCCGACGATCGCGGTGAGCTTGCCGCGGCGGGCTTTGAGCGAGAGCCCCCACAACACCTGCACTTCGCCATAGCCGGCTTCCAGGCCCTCGACCGAGAGCAGCACGTCGGAGGCGGCTTGCGTGATCGCGTCAGCCATGCCCGGCGCTTTCTTCGTCTTTGCCTTCGAGCTCGGCGGCGAGCTTGGGATCGCCGAGGTAGGCTTCGATCACCTGCGGATCGCGGGCCACCTCGGCCGGCGCGCCTTCGGCGAGCTTCTCGCCGTAATTGAGCACGACAATGCGGTCGGACAAGCTCATGATCGCCTGCATCAAATGCTCGATGATCAGGATGGTGACGCCGCTGTCGCGAATACGGCGTATAACGGCAATCATGTGCTCGATCTCGGTCGGATTTAATCCGGCGAGCACTTCGTCGAGCAACAACAGCTTCGGCTGCGCCGCCAGCGCGCGGGCAAGTTCGAGACGTTTCTTGCCGGCGATGGTCAGATGCAGCGCCGCAAGGTGCAGCCGATCGTCGAGACCGACGAGCGCGGCGGCTCCGCGCGCCGCTTCGGTGGCACGGCCCAGCGGCAGGTTGTCGCGGCCGAAACAAGCGCCGACGGTGCAGTTCTCCAACACCGTCATATTGGTGAGCGGCTGCACGATCTGATGGGTGCGGGCGATACCGTGGCGCGCCACCATGAACGGCCGCTCGCCGGTGATATCGACGCCATTAAAGACGATGCGACCGGAATTCGGCGCGAACACGCCGTTGATGAGATTGAACAGCGTGGATTTGCCGGCGCCGTTCGGTCCGATCAGCCCGAGGATTTCGCCCTCGCGCATGGCGAAGCTGAGATTGTGCACGGCGAGAAGCCCGCCGAAACGCCTGCTCACGCGATCGAGTTCGAGAAGCGCCGTCATTCCAGCACCTTTTGCAGGCGCGGGAAGCGGCTATAGATGAAGCCCATCAGGCCGGATGGAAAGAACAGCACGATGACTAGCAGCAACGTGCCGGCGATTACCAGCTGGAAATTCGAAAAGGTTGACGAGACGAGGAGATAACCGCGCAGCTCCTCGTACAAATAGGCGCCGAGCGCCACGCCGGTGACGGTGCCTTGCCCGCCTAGCATGCAGATGACGATCGCTTCGGTGGACAGCGTTAGATCGAAGGCGTCGGACGGCTGGATGAAGGCGCCCTTGAAAAAATAAAGCCCGCCGGCGATCGCGGGCAAGAAGGCGGAGGCGCTGTAGCACAAGGCTTTGTAACGCGGCGTCGGCACGCCGAGGATCGCCGCGGCGTCTTCGTTTTGGCCGATGGCGAGCAGGCCTAAGCCGAACTTCGAAATCTTGATGCCGTAGCTCAGATAAAGCGAAGCCGCCATCACTGCGACAAACAAAAAGTAGATCACCCACAGCGCCGGGCCCGGCCCGCCGAGCGGCGCGAAGACTTCCGGCGAAATATAGATGCCGGACGAGCCGCCCCAGGGTTTGAAATTCTCGACGAAGGCCTGCACGCCCTCGACGATGCCGATGGTGGAGAGCGCGAAGAACGGCCCGCGCAGGCGCAAGATGCCGAAGCCGAAGACGAGCGACAGCGCGCTCACGCCAATGCCGGTGGCGAGGAGACTGGCGGCAAGCGGCCAGTGATTTGCGTCGACCAGCCAAATGCAGATGTAACCGCCAAGACCGAAGAACACGATGCTGCCGAAATTAATATAACCGGCATAGCCGAGCATCAGATTGAGATTGCTGGCGAGCGTGATGTAAACGGCAGCGAGCGCCAGGCTCTCGCGCAGCTGCACGTCGTTGCCGATGAGCGGCGAGACGACGAAAGCTGCAACGACCAGCGCAATGATCCAGAAAAATGGGCGCTTGATCATTTTATAGCGCCCCACGCCGCGCGAAAACGCCGCCGGGGAACGCGATTAGCACCAGCACGAACAGGACGAATTCGATCACCAACGTCCAGCTCACCGGCACGAACGGCGTCACCGCGCCTTCCAGGAGGCCGAGCGCGATGCCGCCCATCAGCGCGCCGACCGGATTGCCGAAACCGCCGAGCACCGTGACGACGAAGCTTTTGAGCTGATAACCGTCGCCGGAGAGAATAGTGAACGGAAACAACGTGCCGATCAGCATGCCGGAGACGCCGGCGAGCGCGACGCCGCAGCCCACCGCGATGGCGAGAACGCGCGTGGTCGGAATGCCGACAAGCTCCGCGGCCTCTCGATTATTGGCGACCGCGCGCAGCGCCTTGCCGAGCCGGGTGTAGTGCAGAAAGGCGTAGAGCAAGGCGGCGATCACGGCGGCGAGCACCGCGGCCAGAATATGCGCGCCGGGAAACGTGTAACGGTCGATGGTCAGGCCCGGCAGCGAGACGTCGACGTTGAACAGTGCGGTGCCCCAGACCGCGGTGCCGAGCCCGACCAGAACCAGATTGACGGAAAAGGTCGACAATAGGCTCATCAGCGGCGGCCGGCCCATCATGCGATGGACCGCAATCCAGTACAGTGCGACGCCGACAAAAAAGCCGCCGATCAGGATCGGCGGCAAAGTGAAATAAGGCGACACGCCGACCGCGCCGCTGATCAGATAAAGCGCCATCATGCCGGCGACGATCATAGTGCCGTGGGTGAGATTGATCACATCCATCACGCCCCAAATCAGCGTGAGCCCCATCGCGGCCAGTCCGTAGACCAGCCCGACCAGTACGCCGTCGATGATCGAAGCGACTATCCCGAACATGCGCGATTAGAACATGATGAAGGCAGGGCCTGTCACTCCATCATCTTTCTCCTCCCCCTGAAAGGGGGAGGCGATAGGCGGCCTGCGGCCGCCGTGCCTGAAAACGATGCCGATGCGAAGCATCGGCTTGGGCCATAGGCCGCCGGGTGAGGGTCAAGACCCCGATGCTGGTGATGCAACCTGACCCCTCCCCGACACACTTCGTCTGTTGACCCTCCCCTTTCAGGGGAGGGTCAATGCGGGAAGGCTGCCTTACTGGCTGGCCGAAAGCGGATAGATTAGATCGGCGGATTTGGCCTCGTCCGGCCAGACCACTTGACGCCCCGGCTTACCGTTCACCTTCTGCCACTGCGCCAGCACCATCGGATGCGCCATCTGCAAGCCGTGATGGCCCGGATCGGTGGCGAACTTGATGTGGCCGAAGAAGGTGGTGACGTCGATGGCATTGAGGGCGGCCGTGACTTTTTCCGGCTCGACCGAATTCGCCTGCTCGATCGCGTGCTGCAGGATCTGGCCTGCGGTGTAGCCCGACGCCGCGTGATAATCGGCTTTGGCGTGGAACTTGTCCTCGAACGCTTTGGCAAATTGCGGCGTGGTCGGGCCGAATTCCGGCTTGTAGGAGACCTGGAGCTCCCATTGCGACGGCACGGTGACGCCCATCGCGGCGGCGCCCAATTCGCCGAACTTGTCATCGCCCGGCGCGACCAGGATCGACACCCATTTCATGTTGGCTTTCTGGTCGTACATCTGCCGCGCCAAAGTGGCGCCGTCGGAATAATGCCCGCCGCCCATGAAGGCATCGGCGTTCGAGGAGATGATCTTGTTGACGATCGGACCGAAATCGGTGGTCGACGGCGCGTAGGATTCAGCCATCACCACTTGCATGCCGGCGGCTTCCGCCTGCTGCTTGGTCGCGGTCAACACCGCCTTGGAGAACGGATCGTCGGAATAAACCATGGCGATCTTGGCGTGCGGATTTTTCGATTTGAGCGCCTCGACCGCGCCGGAGAGATAATGGCTTGCCGAAGTGATCACCATGAACAGATATTTGTTGCCGAGCTGGAACGGCTTCTCCTCGGCGCCGCCGGCGTCGACCATGATCTTTCCGTACTGCTCGCTGATAATTGCGGCCGGCGCGGTCAGGCCCGACGAATACGGGCTAAACAAAAATTGCGCGCGGTCCTGGTTGACGAGGCGGGTGTAGAGCTGCTGCACGCGGCCGCCGACCGACTGATCGTCATAGCTGACGAAGTTGACTTTATAACTCTTGCCGCCGGCCTTGATGCC
>JBPYFG010000108.1:0-27022 GCA_051986365.1 Xanthobacteraceae bacterium | reverse complement strand
GATCAGTGCGGAAAAGACCCTGCTCTATCAGCTCGCGGTCTCGGCGCCGCTGCTGGGCCTCGGTGCGATCGTTTTCGGCGAACGGATCACGGCTATGCCTTCGGCCGTCGCACTCGGCGCATTTGCTTATCAGACCGTCTATGTAGTGAGCATTACCTTCACGATCTGGTTTGTCCTGATCGTGCGTTATTCGGCCGCGCGCCTCTCGGTCTTCACCTTTCTGGCGCCGCTTTTTGGGGTGGCGGCTGGCCACGTTGTCCTCGGCGAGCCCTTGACCCCGGCCTTTGCCGTCGCGGTGGCGCTGGTCGCCGCCGGGCTCCTCCTCGTCAATCGGCCCCGGTGAGGTTATATGCAATGGCGTCGGAGCATTGCGGACGGCGGTCCGCAGCTATGGGACTATCAGCTAAACTTCTGGATTCGTTGAAGGAATTATCATGATCGCGTTTCCCGGTCCAGCCCCCAGGCATCGCACGATCGGCGTCAAAGTCGGTGGCGTGACCGTCGGCGGCGGGGCCCCGATTGTAGTGCAGTCGATGACCAATACTGATACGGCCGATGCCGAGGCCACGGCAAAGCAGGTGGCGGCTTTGGCGCACGCCGGTTCGGAGATCGTGCGCATCACGGTGGATCGCGACGAGGCGGCGGCGGCCGTTCCCCACATCAAAGATCGCCTTGCCAAGATGAATGTCGACGTGCCGATCGTCGGCGATTTCCACTACATCGGTCACAAACTCCTTGCCGATCATCCAGCCTGCGCCGAGGCGCTCGACAAGTATCGCATCAATCCGGGCAATGTCGGATTCAAGGAGAAGAAGGACCGCCAATTCGGCGCCATTGTCGAAACCGCGATCCGGCACGACAAGCCGGTGCGGATTGGCGCCAATTGGGGCTCGCTCGATCAGGAACTGCTCACGCATCTGATGGACCAGAACGCGCGCTCTAATCAGCCGGTCGATGCCCGCGATGTCACGCGCGAGGCGATGGTCCAGTCAGCGCTATTGTCGGCGGCGCGCGCCGAGGAGATCGGACTGCCGCGCTCGAAAATCATTCTTTCGGCGAAGGTCTCTGCCGTCCAAGATCTGATCGCGGTCTACGGCGAGCTGGCGCGGCGCTGCGATTACGCCCTGCATCTCGGCCTTACCGAAGCCGGCATGGGCTCAAAGGGCATTGTCGCCTCTTCCGCAGCGATGGGCGTGCTGCTCCAGCAAGGCATTGGCGATACGATCCGCATTTCGCTCACCCCGGAGCCCAATGGCGATCGGACGCTCGAGGTTAAGGTCGCGCAGGAATTGCTGCAAACCTTGGGATTGCGGACATTCGTGCCGCTAGTCGCAGCCTGCCCCGGCTGCGGCCGCACGACCTCGACTACATTTCAGGAGCTCGCGGCCAACATCCAGAGCTTCATCCGCGACTCGATGCCGGAATGGAAGACGCGTTATCCGGGCGTGGAGGGCCTCAACGTCGCGGTGATGGGCTGCATCGTGAACGGTCCGGGCGAGTCGAAACATGCCGATATCGGCATTTCGCTGCCGGGCACCGGTGAGCAGCCGACCGCACCGGTATTTATCGACGGCAAAAAGGCAATGACGCTCCGCGGCCCGACGCTGGCTGCTGATTTCAAGAAAATTGTCGTCGATTACATCGAGCGCCGCTTCGGATCGTCCTCTGGCCAGGCGGCGGCGGAGTAGATCCAAGCCGCCGCTGCACGACGCCTGAAGTACGGCTTGCCACTAACAAGTCATGCCACCGGTGGCGGCCACAAGTAGAGCGTGATGGCAAAGACGGCGTAGACGAATAACAGCAGAACGCCGACGAACCAGGCCGAACGACCGCCGCTGGTAATGAAAGCGGCGACCAGCGTGGCGATAAAGACCATCACGACTGCCCCGGGCCAGAATTGCAGGTCCATCGGCGTCGGCCCGATAAGGTAACTAAGCAACACCAGCACGGGTCCGACGAAAAGCGCGATCTGGGAAGCGCTGCCCAGCGCGATGCCGACGCTCAGGTCAAGTCGGTTCTTGCGCGCCGCGGAAAACGCTACAGCCATTTCGGCGGCGCCGCCGACGAGCGCCACGACGATAAATCCGACAAACGCTTGGCTCATCCCAAAGGTCTCTGCCGCCTTCTGCACCGACTCGACGAAAATCTCGCTCACCAGTCCCACGAGCACCGTGACGACGGCCAACGTGACCAGGGCCAATCCTAAGGGCCATGCAGGTTCGCCCGGCTCGGCGTGCTCCGCCCCGGCAAAAATTTCGCGGTGGGTCTTAAGCGAGAACAGCAACCCCAAACCGTATCCGACGATCAGCAATATGGCCAAGGCGACACTGAGCTTTTGGGTCAGCGCAGTGCCGGGCACCAGATCAGCTTTGGCGATTGCCGAAGGACTGACGAGCGCAATTGTGGCCAGGAACAGCAAAGCCGCGTCGAGACGGGCAGTAGCGCGGTTGTACTCCTGGACGTGGTGCTTGAGACCGCCAAAAAGAAATGATGCGCCAAGCAGGAAAAGCGTGTTGGTCACAATAGCGCCGGCTATGGAGCCCTTCACCAGCGCATACTCGCCGGCACGCAACGCCGCTGCCGCAATGACCAGTTCCGTTAGGTTTCCCAGCGTGGCGTTGAGTAGTCCGCCCACGGTATCGCCGGTCTTTTCCGCAACAGACTCGGTAGCATGGCTAAGCAAGGCAGCGAGCGGCACGATCGCAAGCACTGATAGGACGAATAGCAGGGTGTGTGCCGTGGGAACCATTTTCGCGGCTACTAATGCCACCGGCACAAGAACGAGCAGCCAGAGCAAGGGATTATGGCGGAGCTCTTTGATCAGAGGATTCACGGTCTATCCGCTCCGGTCTTCACCATCCAAAGAGCGTCGATCCGCTTTGTCGTCTTTGATATGGCTCAAAGCACGCTCGGTTACGCGCGGCTTTTGATTGCAGCAATCATTGAGGGGCGCCCCCGGCATTCGGATGGCTTGCAATAGGAGAAATTCGAATGACCAGCCCCGACGACTGGAAGAAGATGGTTCGCCGCAACAAGCTCCTTGGCATGTGGGCCGCCGAAAAATTGGGGATCACAGGTCCGGAGGCGGAGGCTTATTCGGATGCGCTTGCTGTCGGTACGCTCGATCCCGAGCGCAGTGACGTGCTTGGCAAAATTCGTAAAGACTTCGCCGCCGCTGGCGTGATGCAATCGGATGAAGAAATTGTACGCATCGTGAACGAGCTCACGCTGCAAGCCGGCAACCAAATGCCGGTGACGCGAGGAGGTGCCGCCGACGCCTTGCCTATAATGCTCGCAAAAAAACTCAAATCAGAATAAAGCCCACCTTTGATTTTTTCAGACAGAAACCAAAAAGCCGGCGCGAGCGGCCAGCTTCTGGTTTGCGATTCCGCGCGGCTGACAATGGACAGCTAGCGCTTC
Organism: Xanthobacteraceae bacterium; assembly: GCA_051986365.1. Taxonomy (GTDB): domain Bacteria; phylum Pseudomonadota; class Alphaproteobacteria; order Rhizobiales; family Xanthobacteraceae; genus BOG-931. The sequence continues at coordinate 23,602 of JBPYFG010000108.1, read as the reverse complement.
TCCAATCGCCGCAGCACATCGTCGAGTTGATCAAGGCTACGGTAGCGAATGGTCAAAATGCCGCCGCGCTTGGCTTCGGTGATGCTGACGGCGAGGCCAAGCGCATCCGATATGCGTTTTTCCAGCGCAACCAAATTGGCGTTTTTCGTAATCTCGCGACGCGCGGCTCGCGCGCCACGTGATTTGCCGCCGCGCTCGGCCGTTTCCCGGGCGAGACTCTCGACCTGACGCACATTGAGGCCGCGGGCGACGATTTCCTCGGCCAGCCTTTCAGCGTCCGGCTGCCCGATCAGCATCCGCGCGTGTCCGGCGAAAAGCTTGCCTGCATGAATGTAGGATTTTATCGTTTCAGGCAGTTTCAGAAGCCGCAATGTGTTCGCGACATGACTACGGCTTTTGCCGACGATCTTAGCGATCTCGTCCTGGCTGTTGCCGAACTCCTCGATCAATGCGCGATAGCCGTCGGCTTCTTCGAGCGGATTGAGATCGGCACGCTGCACGTTTTCGATGATCGCGAGCTGCAGCGCCTCGGCATCATTGGCTTCGATGATGACCACCGGGACTTCGTGCAAGCCGGCGCGCTGGGCCGCCCGCCAGCGCCGTTCGCCGGCAATGATCTCATAGACATCGGTGGCGCCTTGCACCGGCCGCGCCACGATCGGCTGAATAATCCCGCGCTCGCGCAGCGAAGCGACCAATTCGTCGAGCTCGGCATTGGGAAAAGCGCGACGCGGATTGCGCGGATTGGGCCGCAAGGCGGCGGTCGGCAAGCGCCGTTGGCCGCCGCGCGGCCGATCGACCGAAGTTTCGGCGGCCATGTCGCCGATCAAGGCGGCGAGCCCGCGACCTAATCGTGATCGAGCGTGGTCTTCGGCCACCTTTCCGGGATTAACGCTCATCGCAATGCCTCATTGTGCGCACAGTATTTTTTCGCGCTGGATGACCTCGGTCGCGAGTCGCAAATAAGCTTCACTGCCGCTGCATTTGAGATCGTAGACCAGCACAGGCTTGCCGTAAGACGGCGCTTCGGAGACACGCACATTGCGCGGAACGATGGTGTCGTAGACTTTTGCGCCCATGAACTCACGGACGTCAGCGACCACCTGGGACGATAAATTGTTGCGCGCGTCATACATGGTCAGCACGACACCGTGAATCGTGAGTTCCGGATTGAGCTGGACGCGAACCGATTCGACGGTTTTGAGAAGTTGCGACAACCCTTCAAGCGCGAAGAATTCGCACTGCAAAGGAACGACGATCGCGTTGGCGGCCGCCATGGCGTTGATCGTCAGCAGATTGAGCGACGGCGGACAGTCGACCAAGACGTAAGTGAAGCGCGTGCCGTCCTGTGCATTCAAGCTCGTGAGCGCATTGCGCAAGCGGAATGCGCGGTCGCGCGCTTGGCCGATCTCGAGCTCAAGCCCGGAAAGATCGAGAGTCGATGGGGCGATGTGTAGCCGTGGCACGGCTGTGGGCACGATCGCATCGCGCAGCGTCTGCTGTGCGGTGAGTACGTCATAGGTCGAATAGCGCCGGTTGCGGCGGTCAAGACCGAGCCCGGTCGAAGCGTTGCCTTGCGGATCGAGATCGACGACGAGCACATCCTCGCCAATTGCAGCGAGCGCAGTGCCAAGATTGATCGCAGTCGTGGTCTTGCCGACTCCGCCCTTCTGATTGGCGACAGCGAGCACCCGCAGCGGCTTGGTCGCCAGCGCCAACCGCGCCTGGTCCGGCGCCGAGAACTCCGTCACCTGCGAGGATGCGGCAGCTTCTGTCATTTCACAACCGATACGTGTTATGCGCAACCGCAGATAGAAAGAGCCGGGCTATTTCCGCTTCGGCTCGGCCTGGCGAATCACAATCACTCGCGACTTTGGATCAGTCCGACTCGGAACTAAAGAGGCTTGAATGCTCCAACATTTAGTCGCTTGGGTCAATTCGGCTCCCACATCTTGTCCCTTTGGAAACAGACCCTGGGCGCCTTTTTTCAACAGCGGATATGCGATCGAAAGCAATTCAGGCAACGGCGCGAGAGCGCGTGCCGTCACCGCATCAAGCCCGTCGCGAAATCCCTGGGCGAAGTCGGCAACGCGCTCGGCGTGAACAACCGCCGGGGCGCCGGTGACACGGACAGCCTCGCGCAGAAAGGCGGCCTTCTTTTGATTGCTTTCGATCAGATGGACTTCCGCTGCGTTTTGCTCAGCGAGCGCACATGCAATCGGCAGGCCGGGAAATCCGGCGCCGGAGCCGAGATCGGCCCATTTGCGGGCCTGCGGCGCGATCGCGAGAAGCTGCAGCGAATCGGCGATGTGGCGCGTCCATAGTGTCGGCACGGTGGAAACCGCGATCAAATTCATCCGGCCGTGCCAGTCGAGCAGCAGTGCGGCAAAGCGGTCGAGCCGAGCCGCTGTTTCACGTGAAACAGGAACGAGCGCGAGCGCCCGAGCGCGATCGGCGGTGAGGTCAGGCGGCGCCACGTGTAGGTTTATGCGCAACGCTGCCGCGCGCGCGGCGTAAATAGGCGAGCAAGAGTGTCAGCGCGGCAGGCGTCACGCCGTCGATACGGCCTGCTTGTCCGAGCGTGCGCGGGCGATGCAGCTGCAATTTCTGCCGCACTTCGTTGGAGAGCCCAGGCAGCGTCCCGTAGTCGAGATCTTCGCCCAGCACGAGATTCTCGTCACGGCGGTACGATTCCACGTCTGCGGCCTGGCGGCTGAGATAGACATGGTACTTCGCGTCAATCTCAAGCTGCGCGGCGATCTTAGCGTCCAGTTCGCCAAAAGCCGGCCAGATGCGGGCCAGATCGGTAATATCAATTTCTGGATAGGACAGGATTTCAAAAGCCGAACGGCGCTGTCCGTCCCGGCGCAAGGCGAGCCCGTTGCGCGCGGCTTGTGTCGGCGTGAGGCTCAGTGAGCGAGCCATGGTTTGCGCCGAGTCGAGGGCTGCCATTTTGGCGCGATAGAGCTCGGCTCGCGCACGTCCGACGCAACCAAGCGCGATCCCCCTGCCCGTCAGCCGCTGATCGGCATTGTCGGCGCGCAAGGTCAGCCGGTATTCGGCGCGCGATGTGAACATCCGATACGGCTCGCTGACACCGCGCGTGACCAGGTCATCGATCATTACGCCGAGATAGCCCTCGGCCCGGTCGAACACGATCGGCGCGGCGCCAGCGACGGAAGCCGCAGCATTGAGCCCAGCAACAAGTCCTTGCGCGGCGGCTTCCTCGTAGCCGGTCGTGCCGTTGATCTGGCCTGCGAAAAATAAGCCGGGCAGGCGTTTGGTCTGCAAACTTGAATGCAGTTCACGGGGGTCGACGTGGTCGTATTCGATGGCATAGCCCGGACGAATGACGCGCGCCTGTTCGAGACCGGGAATGGTGGCGATCAGGGCCGCCTGCACATCTTCCGGCAGCGAGGTCGAAATGCCATTTGGGTAGACGGTGGTGTCGTCGAGCCCCTCAGGTTCAAGAAAAATCTGATGACCGTCGCGCTCGCCAAAGCGCACGATCTTATCTTCGATCGAGGGACAGTATCGCGGGCCGCGGCTCTTGATCTGACCGGAATACATCGGCGAGCGATGCACATTGGCGCGAATGATGGCGTGGGTCGCTGCGGTCGTGCGGGTGATGCCGCATTCGATTTGGCGGTTGGCAATGCGCTCGGTGAGCATGGAGAACGGCTCGGGCGGATCGTCGCCCGGCTGCATTTCGACGCTGTGCCAGTCGATGGTCGTGCCGTCCAGCCGCGCCGGCGTGCCGGTCTTTAGCCGCCCCAGTCGAAAGCCCAGACGCTCGAGTGTGGCGGAAAGTCCGTGCGCGGGCCCCTCGCCCATCCGGCCTGCGGGAATCTGCCGCTCGCCGATATGAATAAGGCCGCGCAAAAACGTGCCGGTGGTCAGGACGACAGCGCCGGCTTGAAATTCCCGGCCATCGCACAGGCGAACGCCTGTTGCCCGTTCACTGCCGAGCAAATCGTCGGCTTCGCCTTCGATCACAGTCAAATTTGCGGCGGCGCTGATCGCCTCCTGCATCGCCGCGCCGTAGAGCTTGCGGTCAGCCTGCGCGCGCGGCCCGCGCACCGCCGGCCCTTTGCGGCGATTGAGCATTCGAAATTGGATTCCAGCGGCATCGGCGACGCGGCCCATCAAGCCGTCGAGCGCATCGATCTCACGGACCAGATGGCCTTTGCCCAGACCGCCGATCGATGGATTACACGACATCGCGCCGACGCTCGCGAAGCGCTGCGTGACGAGCGCCACGCGCGCTCCCATGCGCGCGGCCGCGCCTGCAGCCTCGCAGCCGGCGTGGCCGCCACCAACCACAATCACATCGAAACGACGATCCATTGCTTCACCAAAATCCGCAGCCGTTCTAGTGAATGCACCAGGTCGGTCAAAATGGACAGGGTCAAATCGGTGTTTCACGTGAAACAACGCCCGAATTAACGATTCATTTACCGATGCAGAAGTCGCGAAAGATCTTGTCCAGCACGTCTTCGACATCGACCCGCCCCGTCAGTCGGCCAAGGACCCAAGTCGCGCGACGCAGCTCTTCGGCGATCAGCTCCTCGCGCGGCCGCTTAGCAGCACTCTCCCTTGCCGCGCAGTCCAAGGCCGCGACGGTTTCCTCAAGTGCGTCACGGTGGCGGGTCCGCGTCACGACTGCCGCTTCGCCAACCGCAAAAGAGTCTCTCGCGAATGCGGCCAACGCGCCGAACAGGGCATCGAGCCCCTCACCTCGCTCTGCTGACACGGAAAAAACGAATTGAAATTCATCTCTTCTGCGATCCTGGCACGGACCGGCATTCGATCGCCGGCGCCCGCTCTCTTCGAGCAAATCGATTTTGTTTTTGATGAGCCATTGCGGCGCGTCGCTTTTCAGTCGCGACAACTCCTCAGTAGCTCGGCCGTCGGCCGATACGTCAGTGACCCACAGCACCAAATCTGCCTGCGCCGCGCGGGCGCGCGCGCGGCGGACACCCTCCTGCTCTACCGGCTCGGCGCTGTCGCGAATGCCGGCGGTATCGAGGACCATCACCGGATATCCATCGAGCTCGAGATGGACTTCGATCACATCGCGAGTGGTGCCGGCGAAAGGAGAAACGATCGCCGCCTCGCGCCGCGCTAATCGGTTGAACAGCGTTGACTTACCAGCATTCGGCGGCCCAGCGATGGCAACGACGAGACCGTCCCGCAGCCGCTCGCCGCGACCGCCATCGGCAAGCGCCGCGGCAATTTCGTCGCGTAGGCCGCGCGCTATTTTCGCCGCCGGCGTTATCAAGTCGTCCGGCACATCGGCTTCGTCAGAAAAATCGATGCGCGCCTCGACCAATGCCAGCGCGTCGATCAGGCGCTGCCGCCAGGCCTCGGCGCGGTCGCCGATGAGTCCTTTCAGTTGGCGCAACGCTTGCCGCCGCTGCGCTGCGGTCTCCGCGGCAATGAGATCGCCGAGCCCCTCCACCGCGGTGAGATCAAGCCTGCCGTTTTCAAAAGCGCGCCGTGTGAATTCGCCCGGCTCCGCCATACGACAATCTTCGACCGTGCTCAGCGCCCGCAGCACGCCAGCAATTACTGCGTGACCGCCATGCAGCTGCAATTCCGCGACGTCCTCGCCCGTCTCGCTCGCCGGCGCAGGAAACCAAAGCGCAAGCGCCTCGTCGATCACCTCCCCGCTCGCCGGCTCGCGCACGCGCACCAGCGTCGCCTGACGCGGCTGCGGCACGCGAGCGGTCAGCCGTTCAAGCGCAAGCCGCGCCCGCGGGCCGGAAATGCGCACCACGGCAATGGCCGCCGGCGGCCGGCCAGAAGACAAAGCGAATATGGTGGAACGATCGGCCATGGTGCAGGGTTGCCGTTTATTGAGGTCGGCGCTTCGCGCATTGCGGGCTACTTGCTACGGTGCGTCCATGTCAACGCAGCCGTCAACGCCAGCGCAGACCGCCTCATCGAACATTGCCGGCCCGGGCCGCAATCGCCTCGGCGCAGAGAGCAGTCCGTATCTCCTGCAGCATCAGGACAATCCGGTCGATTGGTGGCCCTGGGGACCCGAAGCGCTAGCGCAAGCCAAGCGCAACAATAAGCCAATTCTGCTCTCGGTTGGTTATGCCGCCTGTCACTGGTGTCATGTGATGGCGCATGAGAGCTTCGAAGACAAACCGACCGCGCGGGTGATGAACGAACTGTTCGTCAATATCAAAGTCGATCGCGAGGAGCGGCCCGACATCGATCAGATCTACATGGCGGCGCTGCATCACCTGGGCGAGCACGGCGGCTGGCCGCTGACAATGTTTTTGACACCGGATGGCGAGCCGATCTGGGGCGGGACCTATTTCCCGAAGATCTCGCGCTATGGCAAGCCGGCCTTTGTTGACGTCTTACGCGAAATCGCGCGGCTGTTCCACGAAGAGCCTGCCAAGATCGAACGCAATCGCGCGGCGCTGATGGAGCGCCTTGCGGCCGCGGCGCGGCCCGCCGGTACGACAACAATCGGGCGCGCCGAACTCGACAATGCCGCGCGGCAGCTTGCCGGGCTCATCGACCCGGTCAATGGCGGGACGCGTGGCGCGCCGAAATTTCCGCAAGCGGCTTTGTTCGAATGCCTATGGCGCGCGGGCTTGCGCATCGGCGAAGCACGCTATTTTGGGGCCATTGAAATCACACTCGACCACATCTGCGAGGGCGGCATCTATGATCACCTCGGCGGCGGGTTCGCCCGCTACTCGGTAGACGAGCGCTGGCTCGTGCCGCACTTCGAAAAGATGCTCTACGACAATGCGCAGCTTCTCGAACTTTTGGCGACTGCCAACCGCCGCACTGGCAAGGATTTGTATCGCCGCCGCGCTTACGAGACGGTCGGCTGGCTCGAGCGGGAAATGATCACGGGCGAGGGCGCGTTTTGCGCTTCACTCGACGCCGATTCCGAAGGCGAGGAAGGAAAGTTTTACGTCTGGTCCTATGACGACGTGATCCGGCAGCTCGGCATCGAGGATGGCGAATTTTTTGCCCGGCACTATGACGTCACGCCCGCCGGCAATTTCGAAGGTCACAATATCCTCAATCGGCTCACGCCACCGCCGCGCAGCGACGCCGACGAGGCGCGACTTGCGGCGTTGCGCGAAAAGCTCCTGTCCGTCCGTGCGTTGCGGGTCCGGCCCGGTCTCGACGATAAGGTGCTCGCCGATTGGAACGGCCTGATGATCGCGGCGCTTGCCAATGCCGGATCGATGCTGGATGACCCGCGATGGTTGGAGCTCGGAACCCGCGCTTTTGATTTCGTCGCTAACACAATGACGCGAGGCGACCGCCTCGGTCATTCCTGGCGTCAAGGCAAACTTACATTTCCGGGGCTCGCTTCGGATTATACCGCCATGATTCGCGCCGCGCTCGCGCTCTACGAAGCCACCGGACGGCCGAATTTCCTCGATCACGCACTGCAATGGCAGCAGGCTTTGGATCGCGACTACGTCAATGCAGAGACCGGCACGTATTATCTCACGGCCGCCGACGCGGAAGGGCTGGTCATTCGTCCGGCGGCAACAACCGATGAGGCAACGCCGAACCACAATGCTGTCGCTGCGCAAAATCTCATCCGACTGGCGGCGCTCGCCGGCGACGAGCGCTGGCGCGACAAAGCGGACCGATTGATCGCGGCGGTGGCGCCGCTCATCGCCGAGAATCTCTACATGCACATGGCGATGCTCAACGCCATCGATCTGCGGCTGCGCGGCGCGGAGATCGTGGTGACGGGGCAGGGCGCGGGCGCCGACGCGCTCCTCGCCGCCACGCGGCGCTTGCCGCCGCTCGACCGCATCGTGATGCATGTCGCTTCTGCCGAGGCACTGCCGAGCAAACACCCGGCGCGTGACAAGTTAGCCGCAGCACGCGGTCCGCAAGCTTTCGTCTGTGTCGGCGAGACCTGTTCGCTGCCGTTCACCGATCCCGCGGCGCTCGCTGCCGCCATCGGGGCGATGCGACATTCTTGACCGTCCGCACATTGCCTTTTGTGCCTTACAACTTCGCTGTGGGGCGCGGCGCAAACACGGAGAGTGAATCATGCAAAGTGCAATCGGCCTCGCTGCAATTGTGACGCTGCTATCTGCAAGCGCGGCAAAGGCGGATTGGTGCGGCGCCATGATCCACGATAATGCCGCCGTGGAATGCGGTTATGCGACCGTGGCCGATTGCCAAAAATCCGTCGGCAAAGGCGGATTCTGTTTTGTCGATCCCGATATTGCGCTCAAAGGCGGCAAGCCGGCAGCCGCCAAACGGCCCGTTCAGGGCAACGGCTGATCCGAGTTTTACGTATTCATCGAGTCGAAGAACTCGGAGTTGTTCTTGGTATTGCGCAGCTTGTCGAGCAGGAAGTCGATCGCATCCATCGTTCCCATTGGATTGAGGATGCGCCGCAGCACGTACATCTTCTTGAGCTGATCCGGCGGCACCAACAGCTCTTCCTTGCGGGTGCCGGACCGGGTGATGTCCATCGCCGGGAAGGTGCGCTTATCGGCGACTTTGCGGTCGAGGATAAGCTCCGAATTGCCGGTGCCCTTGAATTCTTCGAAGATCACTTCGTCCATGCGGCTGCCGGTATCGATCAGCGCGGTGGCGATGATGGTCAGCGAGCCGCCTTCCTCAATATTGCGCGCTGCGCCGAAGAAGCGCTTCGGCCGCTGCAACGCGTTTGCGTCGACGCCGCCGGTGAGCACCTTGCCCGAGGACGGCACGACGGTGTTGTAGGCGCGGCCGAGCCGCGTTATCGAATCGAGGAGGATCACCACATCACGGCCGTGCTCGACGAGCCGCTTTGCTTTTTCGATCACCATCTCGGCGACCTGGACGTGGCGCACCGCCGGCTCATCAAAGGTTGACGAGATCACCTCGCCTTTCACCGAACGCTGCATGTCGGTGACTTCTTCCGGCCGCTCGTCGATCAGGAGCACGATCAGGTAGCATTCCGGATGATTGTGGGTGATGGAATGCGCGATATTTTGCAAAAGCACCGTCTTGCCAGTGCGCGGCGGCGACACGATCAGTGCGCGCTGTCCCTTACCGACCGGCGCGACAATATCGATGACGCGCGCTGAGAGATCCTTTTTGGTCGGATCCTCGTATTCCATTTTCAACCATTCGTCCGGGTAAAGCGGCGTCAAATTGTCGAAATTGACTTTGTGGCGCGCCTTCTCCGGATCTTCGAAATTGAGCGAATTGACTTTGAGCAGCGCGAAATAGCGTTCGCCCTCTTTGGGGCTACGGATGTGACCGTCGATGGTATCGCCGGTGCGCAGTCCGAAGCGCCGGATTTGCGACGGTGAGACGTAGATATCGTCGGGCCCGGGGAGGTAGTTCGCCTCCGGCGATCGTAAAAAGCCGAAGCCGTCCGGCAGAACCTCGACGACGCCTTCGCCGACAATATCAGTCTCGCGCGCCGACAGTTGCTTGAGGATGCCGAACATCAGCTCCTGCTTGCGCATGGTGGAGGCGTTCTCGACCTCCAATTCTTCGGCAAAGGAGACCAGCTCGGCCGGAGTCTTGGCCTTGAGTTCTTGCAGTTTCATTTCCCGCATAGAATGTCCTATGGAAATTAGGCCAGCGAAGTACAATCGTGGCGTCGCTGGCTGGAGAAGTTCGCAGGTCTTTGGGCTGGTAAGGGTCTTTGGGTAGATAAAGGCTTGGGACCCCCAACCCGATGCACCGGTGGCTCCAGTCCGCTGGAGCCGAGACGCAACCGCATCCGCCTACGTTGGGTGGGATCGCTTGAAGATAAGAAAAGACCGCACTTCAGGCAAGGGCCGAACCGTATTCCGCCTTAGCAACACCTTACTGTCAGAACGGTTTCACCACTGCCAAGATCACAATCGCCGCCATGAGGATTGCTGGTAACTCATTGATAGAACGATAGAATTTAGGTGAATGCCGGTTGCGATCGGCGGCAAAATCTTTCACCCAGCGCGCGCAGGCGCCGTGGAGCCCGGAGAGCGCAAGGACCAGCACGAGTTTGGCCCAAAGCCAGCCGGAAGCGAACCATCCGTAGTGAGAATCAGGGCCGTGCCAGGCGAGCCATAGCCCCAACAGCCAGGTCGCGACCATGGCTGGGTTGATAATGATTCGCAGGAGCCGGCGCTCCATGGTTTTGAAGGTCTCCGACTGCACCGATCCCTTCTCGGCGGTGCAGTGATAGACAAACAAGCGCGGCAAATAGAGAATGCCCGCGAGCCAGGCGATAACGGCAATGACATGGAACGCCTTCACCCATTCATACATGCGGCGAACGCTCTCTCAGGCGGAGGCGCGGACGCGCGCCACCAGCTGTTCAACGTGCGCGACAGGCGTGTCCGGCAGCACGCCATGGCCGAGATTGAAGATGAACGGTCCTGCTTTGAAGTTCTCCATGATTCGGTCGACCGAGCGATCAAGCGAGCGGCCTCCCACCAGCAGCACGACAGGATCGAGATTGCCTTGAACGGGCTTGCGCCGCTGCAACTCCTCGCGCGCAAAAGCAAGATCGATGGTCCAGTCGAGACCGACCGCATCGACCGGCACAGCATCGATGTATCGTTTCAACCGGCCGCCGGCGCCGCGCGGAAATCCGATGAACTTCGCCGTCGGAATTTGTGCGCGCACCGTGGCAATGATGCGCGCACACGGTTCAACGCAACATCGATCGAATTCATCATCCGGCACTATGCCCGCCCAGCTGTCGAATATTTGCACGGCATCAACGCCGGCTTCGAATTGCTGGATCAAATACGAGGCAGAAGCCTCCACAAGAATATCGAGCAGTTCGGCAAACGGCTCGGGAGCGCGATAGGCAAATTCGCGGGCCGGAATCTGATCGGGCGTACCCGCGCCGGCGATCATGTATGTCGCCAAAGTCCATGGCGCGCCACAAAACCCCAACAGCGCAACGCTTGCCGGCAGCTGCGATCTAACGCGCGCGATTGCCTCATAGACCGGTGCCAGCCGCTCATGATCGAGCTCTCTCCGCAGCTTATGCAAATCGTCCGCATCATCGATCGCATCAAGCCGCGGTCCGTCCGCTACAGTAAATGCAACATTCTGCCCAAGCGCGTAAGGCACGACCAAAATATCGGAAAACAGAATTGCAGCATCGAATCCGAATCGTCGAATCGGCTGCAATGTAACTTCTGCCGCTGACTTCGGATCAAGACAAAGATCAAGGAAATTACCGATTTTTTGCCGAAGCGCACGATATTCCGGCAGATACCTTCCGGCTTGCCGCATCAGCCAGATCGGCGGAACGGGCAGTCGCTTGCCGGCAAGAACGTCCATCAACGGTTTGGTCACAGGTTTATCTGCGGCACTTTGATCTCCAATTCAAATAGAATCTTAGAATCTGTTGTAGTGCTTGGACGGTTGATTGGACTCATAAATCGGTTTGCACACTGCGCGTGGGAAGTACCCACATATCCCCAGTTTCCAGGCGGATCGGTGGCTCATCTGGGAAATGCGACGGATTGCTTGTTTCCCGATCATTATGGATCATTTGTCAACGCGGTTTCCACATTTCACCGAACCTGGCTATTGCTTGCGGAATAAAATCCCGGAGGATTTGCGGTGTGGACTGCTGATGCGTTCGCCCGGTTAATCTGCTTGCGCCACTGGCAAAGCCGTGGCCTTCTCCCCAGAGGTCAACAGCTTCTCCAGCCGGCTTGAACGATTCCATGGCGCACGCGGCGGGCTACTTCCACCTTCATCTGATCTCGGATTCCACCGGTGAAACCCTGATCACGGTGGCGCGAGCCGCGGCGGCCCAATACGCCAAGACCATGCCCGTTGAGCATGTTCACCCGCTGGTGCGTACGCAGAAGCAGCTCGATCGGGTTCTCGTTGAAATCGAAGAGTCGCCCGGGATCGTCCTCTACACGCTCCTGGAGGAGAATTTGGTGCAGCGGCTGGAAAAGAAGTGCCGCGCGCTAGGCTTGCCGTGTCTCTCGATTCTGGGACCGGTGCTGCATCTGTTCCATTCTTATTTGGGTGCTGAATCGACGCATAAAGTCGGCGCGCAGCATACGCTGAATGCTGAATATTTTCGGCGCATTGATGCGCTCAACTACACTATGTTGCATGACGACGGCCAGCATGTAGAGGACCTTGAAGAGGCGGACGTTGTGTTGGTCGGGGTGTCACGAACCTCGAAGACGCCAACCTCGATCTACCTCGCCAATCGCGGAGTGAAAACCGCTAACGTCCCGCTGGTCCCTGGCGTGTCCTTGCCCGCGCGTCTTGAACTGCTCAAGCATCCTTTGATAGTCGGGCTTTACGCCACGCCGGAACGAATCGTGCAAATTCGCCAGAATCGGCTCCTCGGGCTCAAGGCGCATCGCGATGACGATCAGTACATCGATCGGCAGGCGGTTGCCGAGGAAATTGCCGCATCGCGGCGACTCTGCGCCAGACACAACTGGCCGCTTATCGACGTCACCCGCCGGTCGATCGAAGAAACAGCCGCCGCAGTGCTTGCCCATCTCGGCGAGCGGCGCCGGCATCACGTGTTCTGAGGCGAGCCCATGAAGCGGCCGATGGCGCTATGGCTTGCCGATGCGCCACTGATCCTGGCGTCGCAAAGTAAAACGCGGCGGATGCTTCTCGCCGCCGCCGGCGTGCCGGTCGAAGCGGATCCGGCCGATCTCGATGAGCGCGGTGTAGAAGCGGGCGTTCAAACAGAGTCGGCCAGCGACGTGGCAGCGCTTTTGGCGCGCGAAAAGGCACTCACGGTAGCAAGCAAGCATGGCGGAGACCTGACGCTCGGCGCCGACCAGACACTGTCATTCGGCGCCGAACGCTTGACCAAACCGCAGGACCGCGACGCGGCGCGGGCACAATTGCGCGCCTTGTGCGGCCGTACGCATGAACTTCACTCAGCGATCGCCTTCGTGCAGCATGGTGCGGTGCTGTTCGAACATGTCGGCGTGGCGCGGCTGACGATGCGCAATTTCTCTGAACGCTTTCTCGAGCTTTATCTTGACGATGCCGGCGCGTCGGTGACCGCAAGCGTCGGGGCCTATCAGCTCGAAGGGCTCGGCATCCAGCTATTCGAACGCGTCGATGGCGATTATTTCACCGTGTTGGGGCTGCCGCTCCTTGAAGCTCTGGAATTCCTGCGGCGCTTTGGGTGCCTAGCGCGATGAATACCGACCGGCCGTTTGTCCTCTGCCTGACCGGCTCCCTGGCCATGGGAAAGTCGACCGCCGCCAAGTTTTTTGCCGAATGCGGCGTGCCGGTTCACGACTCCGATGCTGTCGTTCATGCCCTTTACGAAGGCGAGGCGGCGGCTCTGATCGAGCAGTCATTCCCGGGCTCGACGTCGGGCGGCAAGGTGAATCGCAACAAGCTTGCGGCCATCGTCGTCAACGACCGCGCGGCGCTTGCGCGTCTAGAAGCGATCATCCATCCGCTCGTCACCGCCTCGCGGGAAAAGTTCCTGGCGGAAGCGCAAGCGCGGGGCGCCGCCGTCGTCGTTGTCGATATCCCTTTGTTGTTCGAGACGGAGGCGCAATCGCGATGCGACGCGGTGGTGGTGGTTTCGGCGCCGGCCGCGGACCAGCGCCGCCGCGCGTTGGACCGCCCCGGAATGACCGAGGAGAAATTTGCCGCGCTGCTTGCCAAGCAAGTACCGGACGCCGAAAAGCGTCGCCGCGCCGATTTCGTCGTGGACAGCTCGCAGGGATTCGATCACACCCGAGCGCAGATTCGAGACATTTTACGCAACGTCGCTACAATGCGACGCCGGTGATTCGCGGCAGCTGACGAATTCTCGATGCGTGAAATTGTCTTCGATACCGAAACGACCGGGCTAGATCCGCTTGCTGGGGATCGTCTCGTCGAGATCGGCTGCATCGAGCTTTTCAATCGTTTCCCGACCGGCAAAACGTTCCATGGTTATTTCAACCCGGAACGCGACATGCCGGAATCAGCCCTGAAAATCCACGGACTGGCGATCGATTTTCTAAAGAATCAGCCGTTATTCGCCCAGCGGGTGGGGGAACTCATAGATTTCCTCGGCGACGCTCAGCTCGTCGCGCACAACGCAATGTTCGATCTCGCCTTCCTCAATGCCGAATTGGAGCGCGCTGGGCATCAGGCGGTGAGCCGCGACCGCATGGTCGACACGCTGCTGATTGCGCGGCGCAAACATCCCGGAGCGCCGAACAGGCTCGACGATTTGTGCACTCGCTATGCCGTCGATAATTCGCGGCGCACCAAGCATGGGGCGCTGCTCGATGCTGAACTCCTGGCCGAAGTCTATGTCGAACTGCTCGGCGCGCGTCAGGCTCAGTTTATTCTTTCGCAAGCGCCGGCCATCGTGGCGCCCGGCGAGATCATCGTGGTGCGGGAACGCCCCATGCCGCTGCCATCGCGGCTAACGGCGGATGCGCAGGCCGCCCATCGCCGATTCATCGCGAGCCTCGGTGTAAACGCGGTTTGGCGCGATTACGTCAGCTTGGATTAGCGGGCTTATTGGCTTGCTGCGCGGCGGCCATGCGATCCCGATAGAGCGAAGCGAAATCGACCGGCTCAAGCATCAGCGGGGGGAAGCCGCCATTGCGGGTTCCAGTGGCGACGATTTCTCGTGCGAAGGGAAACAGCAGGCGCGGGCACTCGATCATGACCATCGGCTGGAGGCTCTCGGCTGGCACGTTGAGGATCCGAAAAACCCCGGCATAGAGCAGCTCAAAGCCGAACAGCACGAAGCCCTGGACTTCGGCCTTGCCCTCCAGCCTCAGCGTCACCTCAATGTCGTTTTCGGCGAGGGGGGCCGCCTCGACGCCGATATTGATTTTGATCGAGGGCTGCTGCGGGCTCGGCGTCAGAGCGCGCGGCGCGTTCGGGTTTTCGAATGAGAAATCCTTCACATATTGCATAAGCACGCCGATCTGCGGAACCGGCATCTGCGGGGCACCCGGTTGTGGCGCGGGGCCACCGTTCGTCGTCGACATTGTTATCTCCGCTTGGCGGGCTTGGCTAACATGCGGCGCAGCCGCGAACAATGCCGAGTGAGCGGCGGCGGCTTGAGGTTGAAAGCCGAAGACAGCGCCTCAATTTAGCATCCGGAGATAGGGTGCGGCTGCCGGATGGGATTATTGGCGCAGCCGCGCCGATCGTTTAATGTTTGCGCATCGCCGCGTTAAAATGACGGCGAGCCGCCACTGGATGGCCTCACCTGCGTGCTTACATAGAGCGGGGACCGGTGTTTTGCCGCGGTTTGGTCATTCGAACCGATCCCCGGAACGCACTGCCCCGCTTGCTGCGATGGCGAAAGAATGGCCGACGTGTTCGATATCTACACCATCATTTTCCTAGCCCTCGCAGTGTTTATTTTCCTGCGGTTGCGCAGCGTTTTGGGCCAACGGACCGGCCGTGAGCGGCCGCCCTACGATCCATATTCGGCCCGCGATGCCGTGCGCAGTCCGGCCGCCGAGAAGAAGGTGGTAACGCTGCCGCAGCGCGGTTCCGACGCCGCGTCCCGCCCGGCTGAAGCCACGGCGCCTCCGGCCGAGCGTTGGAAAGATGTTGCCGAGAGCGGCTCGGCCGTGGCGGCCGGGCTTGACGCAATCGCGGCTACCGATTCGAGCTTTGACGCCAAGCATTTCATCACCGGTGCTCGCACCGCCTACGAGATGATCGTGACTGCTTTCGCCGGCGGCGACCGCCGGCAGCTGCGCAGCTTGCTGTCCCGCGAAGTCTATGACGGCTTCGACGCGGCGATTACCGAGCGCGAGCGCCGCAGCGAAACGGCCGAGACTCGTTTCGTCTCGATCGATGGTGCGACCATAACAGCGGCCGAGCTGCGCAGTCGGGCGACTGCGCAAATCACAGTGCGCTTCGTGTCCAAACTGATTTCCGCCACACGCGATCGCAGTGGCGCGGTCATCGACGGCAACGCCGAAAAAGTCACCGACGTGACGGACGTCTGGACCTTCGCCCGCGATGTGTCCTCGCGCGACCCCAACTGGAAAGTCATCGCGACCGAAACCGGGCAATGATGTTCGCAATGAGGGGGGGTGCGGCGCCAGGTCTGGTTCTTGGGGTTCCGGTTCTTGGGCTTCCGGTTCTTCGCCTTACGGTTCTTGGCATTGTCTCGGCAATCCTCGTTCTCTTTGCGCTGCGAACGGCGGCATTTGCGCAAGGCGGTCCGCTGGTCTTTCCCGATACCCAATATGAGCCGCTCGAGTGGAGCGACCTTGAGGGCTGGACCAGCGACGATCATGCCGCCGCCTTCGCTGTTTTTCTTGGCAGCTGCCGAACCCTGCAGAACCGGCGTCGCCTATCCGCTCGGGATTTCCCGATCCCCGCTGCCCTGAAAGACATTTGCGAAGACGCGCGCCAAGCTATTCCGCTGGATGAAGAAGGCGCCCGAAAATTTTTTGAAGACCATTTCCGTCCGATCCGCATCAACAGGCTCGGCGATAGCGACGGTTTCCTCACCGGATATTACGAACCGATTATTGCCGGTTCACGCGTGCCCACCGGCGAATTCACCGCGCCGCTTTACCGGCGGCCGCCGAATCTCGTACCAGCCGGTCGGCGCAAGCTCGGCGATGCATTTCCGTCGAAGGGCGTGTTCGTCGGTCGCCGCGTCGGCCGCCGCAAGATTGTGCCCTATTACGATCGCGGCCAGATCGAGGATGGCGCACTCGACGGCTGGCATCTTGAAATCTGCTACTTGCACGACCAAGTCGACGTTCTGTTCGCGCAGATCCAAGGCTCCGCCCGCATCCGGCTCGAAGATGGAGCCATTCTTCGCGTCAATTACGACGCACATAATGGCTGGCCCTATACGCCGGTCGGCCGCGTTCTCGTCGACCAGAAAATATTGAGCAGAGATCAGGTGTCGATGCAGAGCATTCGCGATTGGATGGAAGCCAACCCGGATCAGGCGAAAGAGGTGCGCCGGCAAAACAAATCCTATGTGTTTTTCCGCATCACCGATCTTGCCACCGAGGACGAAGCGGTCGGCGGCCAGGGCGTGCCGCTCATGCCAGGTCGCTCGATTGCGATCGACCGCGCGCTTCACGCCTACGGCACGCCCTTTTTCATCCAGGCCGAGCTGCCGATCGCCAACCAGAAAGCCGGCACGAAATTCGACCGTCTCATGATCGCGCAGGACACGGGTTCGGCGATCGTCGGTCCGGCGCGCGCAGATATTTATTTCGGCGCCGGCGACGAGGCAGCGCGCATGGCCGGGCGGATCAAAAATCCGGGCACATTTGTCATGCTGGTGCCGCGCGCGCTCGATCCGGTTGCCGCCGGGAGCGACGTGCCGCTGCCGCCGACTCGGCCTAGCCTGTTCGGTTTCAATTTCGACGCCATGCCCGACCCGACGGCGCCCGACGGCGCTGCGGATGAGGTACCGCTGCCCGAGACCAAGCCGGCGATGGCGGCCGGTGTGAACGCGACGCCATCCACGAACGGCAAGTCCAACGTGCGGCGCCACCGATGAGCCGGCGCCGCTTGAGCGACGACGAACGGGCGCTGTGGCGAGGATTTGCGCGCGGCGTGACGCCGTTGCGCCGCAGCGCCGATACCGCGCTTGGCGCTGCGCCCGATCGGGCCGCGCCTGTATCGCCGCAGCCGGCTCAGAGCGTCCCGAAAGAACGCGCACATGCGAAACAGCCGCCCACGCTGGCGCAGTTCGATCGCCGCTTGCGGCAGCGCGTCGCGCGAGGCTACGCGGCGATCGACGTCCGGCTCGATCTTCACGGCATGACGCAAAAACAGGCGCACGCGGCGCTTTTGCATTTTCTCACGCAGGCGCAAGCGCAGGATGCGAAGCTCGCGCTGGTGGTGACCGGCAAAGGTATGGGCGGTGCCGCGGGTTCGGCGTCCGAACGCGGCGTGCTGCGGCGGCAAGTGCCATTGTGGCTATCGTTGCCGGAGTTCCGCCGCTTTATCGTCAGCTTCCAAGAAGCGCACTCCAGCCACGGCGGCGAAGGCGCGCTGTACCTGCGTTTGCGGCGCCGCCCGCGTTAAGCGGCCGTCGCCGCCAATGCACACTCACCGTTAACGTTAATAGCGAGAAAGTCCGAAAAAACGCACGAATCGGTCAAACTCCTCGGGGAAACTCTGCCGCGCAGAACCAAACGCGATTTGGAACCGAGTACCCATGTCCGAGAGTGTCGTTACCGAGAGTATCGTTAATTCGGCTCAGCCCGCGCCGGTATCGGCGCGCAATTCAATGCTCGCGGGGGCCTCCGATCTGCGCATGCTGGCTCAGGTCGAAAAATGGATGGCGATGATTCGCGAAATCAATCGCGAGCAGCAGAGCCAGCCGGCGTTCTAGCGTTGAACGCGACGGCTGCCGGCGTTGCCGCGTGTAGCTGCTTACAAGATAAATCGGCTCAGATCGGCGTTCTTCGCCAGATCGCCCACGTGTTTATGCACGTAGGCCGCGTCGATTTTCACTGTTTCCCCGGTGCGGTCGGGCGCGCCGAACGAAACGTCATCAAGCACGCGCTCCATCACTGTCTGCAGACGACGGGCGCCGATATTCTCAACGCTTGAGTTGACCGCCACCGCGACATCGGCGACGGCGTCAATCGCATCCTCGGAAAATTCCAGATTGACACCTTCGGTCGCCATCAGCGCCACGTATTGTTTGATAAGCGAGGCCTCCGGTTCGGTCAGAATACGGCGGAAATCGTCGCGCGTCAGCGGCTTGAGCTCGACGCGGATCGGCAATCGCCCCTGCAGCTCCGGCAGCAGATCGGATGGCTTGGAAATGTGGAAGGCGCCCGAGGCGATAAACAGAATATGATCAGTCTTCACCGAGCCATGTTTGGTGGCAACTGTGGTGCCCTCGATCAAGGGCAACAAATCGCGTTGCACGCCCTCACGCGATACGTCAGCGCCGATACGGCCGTCGCGGGCGCAAATTTTGTCGATCTCGTCAAGGAAGACGATGCCATTGTTTTCGACCGTCTTGATCGCTTCCTGAGTCAATTGATCGGTATCGAGTAATTTATCGGATTCCTCGTTGATCAGGATGTCGTAGGAATCCGCCACCGTGACGCGACGGGTCTTGGTTCGGCCGCCGCCGAGCTTGCCAAAAATATCACCGATCGAGATCGCGCCCATCTGCGCGCCCGGCATGCCAGGAATATCGAAAAGCGGCAAACCGCCGCCGCCGGACTGCACCTCGATCTCGATTTCCTTATCATTGAGCTCGCTGGCGCGCAGCTTCTTGCGAAACGCTTCTTTGGTCGAAGCGCTCGCATTTGCTCCGACCAAAGCGTCGAGCACGCGATTTTCGGCGGCTTGCTGCGCGCGGGCGTGTACGTCTTTGCGCCGTTTTTCGCGCGTCAGCGTGATGGCGACCTCGACCAGATCGCGCACGATCTGCTCGACGTCGCGGCCGACATAGCCGACCTCGGTGAACTTGGTAGCCTCGACTTTGAGGAACGGTGCGCCGGCGAGCTTGGCGAGCCGGCGGGAGATTTCCGTCTTGCCGACGCCGGTCGGGCCGATCATCAAGATATTTTTCGGCAACACTTCCTCACGCAGCCGGTCGTCGAGTTGCAAGCGGCGCCAGCGGTTGCGCAGCGCGATCGCCACGGCGCGCTTGGCGTCACCCTGCCCGACAATGAAACGATCGAGCTCGGAAACAATTTCGCGGGGAGAGAAGTCGGTCACGCTTTCAACGTCTCTACGGTCACATTGCGATTGGTGTAGACGCAAATCTCAGCGGCGATGTCGAGCGAGCGGCGCACGATCGCTTCGGCGTCGAGCGGGCCTTCCAGCAGCGCTCTCGCCGCCGCGAGCGCGTAGTTGCCGCCTGAGCCGATGCCGACCACGCCCGCTTCAGGTTCGAGCACATCGCCGGTGCCGGTCAGCACCAGCGACACGTCCTTGTCGGCCACGATCATCATGGCTTCGAGCCGGCGCAAGTAGCGATCGGTGCGCCAATCCTTTGCAAGTTCGACGGCCGCGCGCGTCAATTGCCCGGGATATTGCTCGAGCTTGGATTCAAGCCGCTCGAACAGCGTGAATGCGTCCGCAGTGGCCCCGGCGAAGCCGCCGATG
This sequence comes from Xanthobacteraceae bacterium, assembly GCA_051986365.1. Taxonomy (GTDB): domain Bacteria; phylum Pseudomonadota; class Alphaproteobacteria; order Rhizobiales; family Xanthobacteraceae; genus BOG-931. The sequence continues at coordinate 3,562 of JBPYFG010000108.1, read as the reverse complement.
ACCGAGCCACCGCCAAGCCGGCGAACTTTCTTGGCATTAGCCTTGATAATGGTCTGGCCGATCGAGACCTGTCCGTCGCCGCCGATAGCGACCAGTCCGCCTTTGCGAACCGTCAGAATCGTCGTGCCGTGCCAGGGGCTAAATTGGCCCGCTTCTGCAGATGCCATGGACTTGGATGAACTGGGCTCGATGATCTGAACTCAAAACGTTAAACCGGACGGCTTGGACCCGATGACCCGGGCTGGAAAGATCCTGCTCAAAGCATGATTTAAGAGTTGGCCGCCGCCAATGCAATTGCACGATCTCGCCAGTGGCGGGTTCGGGCCGTCCCTGATAAAAGCCCGCATCGAGCCGTGGAGAGAAAAATGCGTAAGGGCGCGTTCGCCCGCAAGACCAAGGAAACTGAAGTCGAGGTCGCTGTCGACCTCGACGGTACCGGCCAGTCGTCGATCGCGACCGGCATCGGTTTTCTCGATCACATGCTTGATCTGTTGGCCCGGCATTCGCGCATCGACATACGCGTCAAGGCCAAGGGCGATCTGCACGTCGATCATCATCACACCACCGAGGATGTCGGTATAGCGCTGGGCCAGGCTTTAAAACAGGCGCTCGGCGACATGAGGGGCATCACGCGTTACGCCGACGTCCACATGCCCATGGACGAAGCGCTCACCCGCGTCGCGCTCGATATTTCGGGACGGCCGTTCCTGGTCTTCGACGTCAAATTCGTTCGCGCCAAAATTGGACCGTTCGATACCGAGTTGGTGCAGGAATGGTTTCAGGCGCTTGCCGTCAATGCGGGCGTGACATTGCATGTCGCCACGCTCTATGGCGCCAACGACCATCATATTGCCGAATCCTGCTTCAAGGGTCTGGCGCGTGCGTTGCGTTCCGCCGTCGCCATCGATCCCCGCGCTGCGAACGAGATTCCGTCGACCAAGGGCACGCTCGGCAACTAGTGTCCTTCGGCTCAGAAGTTCGCTAAGAGCGTGGCGCAAGCTGTGGCGAACTTTGGAATCGGGACACTGGTTGGACGATCCGGAACTTTGCCAACCGGACCGAACCAAAGGCGTCCTCAAAACCGCTTGTGAAAGATCAGTCGATGTCCGTCTATACCGTGTACCAACCGCCGCTCTCGGCCGCCGACAACTTGCCGGTGACGGATCGCTTCGTCTTTGTGCGCGACGGCTTCTCCTGGTGGGCTTTTCTGCTGACGCCATTGTGGATGCTGCGTCATCGCTTGTGGCTGGTGCTGACCGTGTATGTTTTGGTTTTGGCTGGAATTGACGCGGCACTGCACGTGCTCGGCGCCTCGACCTTTAGCATCGTGGTGGTCAGCGCCTTGGTCTCGCTTTTCGTCGGGCTCGAGGCCGGCACGCTGCGCCGCTTCACCCTGTCTAGCCGCGGCTGGCGCAATGTCGGCATCGTCAGCGGCCACGATGCCGAAGAGGCCGAACGACGTTTTTTCGATGCCTGGGTGCGCCGGACTGCGGCACAGCGCTCGGCGCCGCCGGAAACGCCGGCCCCGTCGCCTCCTCCGCCGGGGCCGACAGACTCATTTTCCGCTGAACGTTCCGGGGTCATCGGGCTATTTCCGGAGCCGGGAGGGCATCGGTGAGCGTTGCCATCGTCGACTACGGCTCGGGCAATCTGCATTCAGCCGCGAAAGCGTTTGAACGCGCTGCACATGATGCCGGATTAGATGAGCCGATCGTCGTGACGGGCGATCCGGCCGTCGTGGCGCGGGCCGAGCGGGTCGTGCTGCCGGGCGTCGGCGCTTTTGCCGATTGCCGGCACGGGCTCGATGCCGTGCCGGGTATGGTCGAAGCGCTCGACCAAGCGGTACGCCGCGGCGGGCGTCCCTTCATCGGCATTTGCGTCGGCATGCAGCTTCTCGCCGAACGCGGGCGCGAATACGAAGTGACGGAGGGGCTCGGTTGGATTGCCGGCGAAGTCGACCGGATCACGCCGAGCGATCCGGACCTGAAAATCCCGCACATGGGCTGGAATACGCTCGATGTCGTGCGGCCGCACCCGCTGCTCGAGGGGCTGACGCTTGGGCCGCAAGGCTTGCACGCTTATTTCGTGCACTCCTTTGCGCTCAATCCGTCGCAGCGCAGCGATTTGGTGGCGCAGGCCGACTACGGCGGCGCTGTGACCGCGATCGTCGGGCGCGACAATATCGTCGGCACGCAATTTCATCCGGAGAAAAGCCAAAGGCTCGGCCTGCGATTGATCGCGAATTTTCTGAAGTGGAAACCGTGATTCTGTTTCCCGCCATCGATCTGAAGAGCGGCGAGGCGGTGCGCCTGCAACAAGGCGACATCGCGCGCGCGACGGTCTTCAACCGCGATCCGTCGGCACAAGCGCGCGCGTTCGAGCAGCAGGGCTTTGAATATCTCCATGTCGTCGATCTCGATGGCGCCTTTGCCGGCAAGCCGATAAACGCCGCCGCGGTCGAGGGGATCCTCGCCGCCGTGAAGATCCCCGTGCAGCTTGGCGGCGGCATCCGCGACCGCGCGATGATCGACGCTTGGCTCGGTCGGGGCGTCACGCGCGTGATCATCGGCACGGCGGCGGTGCGCGATCCGCAGCTGGTGACTAACGCCGCGCGCGCTTATCCCGGCCGCATCGCGGTCGGGCTTGACGCCCGCGACGGCAAGGTGGCCGTCGAAGGCTGGACGAAAACCTCGGCGCTTGCCGCCGTGGAGGTCGCCCGGCGCTTTGAAGATGCCGGTGTCGCCGCCATCATCTACACCGACGTCAATCGCGACGGCATGCTTGAGGGCCTCAATCTCGACGCCACGATTGCGCTCGCCGACAACATATCGGTGCCGGTGATCGCGTCGGGAGGCCTTGCCTCGCTCGCGGATGTGCGCGCGCTGCTCGCGCCGCGCGCGCAAATGCTTGCCGGCGCCATCGCCGGCCGCGCACTCTACGACGGACGGCTCGATGCGGCGGCGGCGTTGGCGCTGTTGCGCGACGCGCGGGCGACGGCCTGAACATGTTCAAGGTTCGTGTCATTCCCTGCCTCGACGTGAAAGACGGCCGGGTCGTCAAGGGCGTCAATTTCGTCAATCTGCGCGATGCCGGCGATCCGGTCGCGGCGTCGATCGCCTATGACGAAGCCGGCGCCGATGAGCTCACTTTTCTCGACATTACCGCGAGCCATGAGAACCGCGGCATCATGCTCGACGTTGTGCGGCGGACAGCGGAGGCCTGCTTCATGCCACTCACCGTCGGCGGCGGTATCCGGACCATTGACGACATCCGCGCGCTGTTGAGCTCGGGCGCGGACAAAGTTTCGATCAATACCGCGGCGGTGGCTCGCCGCGGCTTCGTCAGGGAGGCCGCCGAAAAATTCGGCGATCAATGCATCGTCGTGGCGATCGATGCCAAACAAGTATCGGGACCGGGCGGGCCCGAACGCTGGGAGATCTTCACCCACGGCGGCCGCAATCCGACCGGGCTCGATGCGGTGGCCTATGCGCGCGAAGTCGTGGCGCTCGGCGCCGGTGAGATTTTGCTCACCTCCATGGACCGCGACGGCACCCGGCAGGGG
>JBPYFG010000107.1:0-3856 GCA_051986365.1 Xanthobacteraceae bacterium | reverse complement strand
CAAGGTGGCAGATTCGATCCGTGAGCAGGCCAAGCAGCGTGGCCTCGGCGGCCTGTTCGAGGAAATCCTCGTCCCTAAGGAAAAAGTCGTCGAAGTGCGGCGCGGCCGCAAAGTCGATGCCGAACGCAAGTTCTTTCCGGGCTATGTCATGGTCAAAATGGAAATGACAGATGAGGCCTATCATCTGATCAAAAACACGCCGAAGGTGACCGGCTTTCTCGGTTCTGATAACAAGCCGATGCCGCTGTCGGAGGCTGAAGCACAACGGCTGTTACAACAGGTGCAAGAAGGCATCGAGCGGCCGAAGCCGTCGGTGACATTCGAAGTCGGCGAGCAGGTGCGGGTGGCGGATGGGCCGTTTGCCTCTTTCAACGGCACGGTCGAGGAAGTCGACGAAGGTCGTTCGCGGGTGAAGGTGGCGGTCTCGATTTTCGGCCGCGCTACGCCGGTGGAGTTGGAGTTCGGGCAGGTGGAGAAGCTTTAGTCGGAAGAGAGTGTGGGAGGTGAGGCGGTCGCCAGCCGCCAACAGCCGCACCACTAAGGAGTAATTAAGAATGGCGAAGAAAATCACCGGCTATGTGAAATTGCAGGTTCCGGCGGGGGCAGCCAATCCGTCGCCGCCGATCGGTCCGGCGCTTGGTCAGCGCGGGCTGAATATCATGGAATTCTGCAAGGCGTTCAACGCACAGACGCAAAAAATGGAGAAGGGGGCGCCGATCCCCGTCACCATCACCGTCTATGCCGACCGTTCCTTTACCTTTGAGCTGCGCACGCCGCCGGTTTCGCACTTTCTCAAGAAGGCGGCGAAACTCGAAAGCGGCTCGAAGACGCCGGGACGCGACATTGTCGGCTCAGTGACCAAGGCGCAGGTGCGCGAGATCGCCCAGCAGAAGATGAAGGATCTCAACGCCGACACGATCGAAGCGGCGATGCGTATGATCGAAGGATCGGCCCGCTCGATGGGCTATGAGGTGAAGCCATGAGCAGCCTGGGCAAACGCACAAGGCAAGCCCGCGAGGGCGTCGATCGCGAAAAGCTCTACCCGCTTTCCGAAGCGGTGAAGATGGTCAAGGAGCGCGCCAAGGCCAAGTTCGACGAGACCATCGAAGTGGCAATGAATCTCGGCATCGATCCGCGTCATGCCGATCAGATGGTCCGCGGCGTCGTTAACCTGCCAAACGGGTCCGGGCGTTCGGTGCGGGTCGCCGTATTCGCGCGCGGCGCCAAGGCCGATGAGGCCAAGGCCGCCGGCGCCGATGTCGTCGGCGCCGAGGACCTCGTGGAGAAAGTCCAGGGCGGCAATATCGACTTCGACCGCGTCGTGGCCACGCCCGACCTGATGCCGCTAGTCGGCCGCCTCGGCAAAGTACTGGGGCCGCGTGGGCTGATGCCCAATCCAAAGGTCGGCACCGTGACCATGGATATCACCAATGCCGTGCGCGGCGCCAAGGGCGGCTCGGTAGAATTCCGCGCCGAAAAAGCCGGCATCGTCCAGGCCGGTGTCGGCAAGGCCTCGTTCAGTGGGGAAAAGCTGATCGAGAACATTCGCGCCTTCGCCGACGCCGTGCAGAAGTCGCGGCCGGCCGGCGCCAAGGGTCACTTCATAAACCGGGTCGCAATTTCCTCGACCATGGGCCCCGGCGTGAAGGTCGAGCCCACCAGCCTGTTCGCGACCGCACAGCCGCAGCATTGAACGTCGTAAAAGGCTTGGCATTTGCGGCCTGTTGGGTTAGATAAGAGGCCATGGGCGTGCCGGCCCAATTTGTCGGCGCGCCTTTGTGCGCTTCTCCAACACCATCAAAGCGAGTTTGCTTCTTAGTTTTCCTGCTCGGATTCTCTAAGAAGTCGAAGAGCTTAATGGCGCGTAGGAGGCGCTCCTGTCCAAGACTGCAGGCGCCGGTCGCGGCTTAATCGTAGTGGCCTGCATAGACGGGTGAAGGACGAGGGGCCGCAGCTTTTCAGGCTGGGGCAGCTTTGGTTCTGACCTCGACGGCTCGGGGGCTGCGAAAGCAGGTCTCGAGGGGCAGGGTGAACGTCGTCCTGCCCAAAACCCTGCCGCAAGCGGGGGTGAGCGGGACGGCTGGTCGGCAAACCCGGCGAGCCGCAAGCGGACCGCCACCCGGAGAGAGCTTTTGGATCGCGCAGCAAAAAGTGAGCTTGTCGCTGCCCTTGGCGAGGTTTTCAAAACCACCAGGGTGGTCGTCGTTGCGCATTATTCGGGCCTGACGGTCGCCCAAATGCAGACGCTGCGCCGGCAAATGAAGCAGGCGGGTGCGAGCGTGAAGGTAGCCAAGAATCGGCTCGCCAAGATTGCTCTCGAAGGTTCCGATGTGGCGTCGATCGCGCCGCTCCTGAAGGGTCCGGCGCTGATCGCTTTTTCCGGCGATCCGGTCGCAGCCCCGAAAGTGGCGGTCGAATTCGCCAAGACCAACGAGCGCTTCGTCATTCTTGGCGGGGCGATGGGCACGACCGCGCTCGATCCGAACGGTGTCAAGGCGCTTGCCGCCCTGCCGTCGCTCGATGAGCTGCGGGCCAAGATCGTCGGGCTGATTGCAGCCCCGGCGACCAAGATCGCCCAGGTGGTCAACGCGCCGGCGGCGAAGCTTGCCCGTGTGGTCCAGGCTTATGCCACCAAGACGGAAAACGCGGCCGCCTGACGCGGCCAAGGTTAGAGCCAAGGTTAGAACCGAAGGAAAAACTCATGGCTGATCTGCAGAAAATCGTGAACGACCTTTCCAGCCTCACCGTTCTTGAGGCTGCGGAACTCGCCAAGCTTCTCGAGGAGAAGTGGGGCGTTTCGGCCGCCGCCGCCGTGGCGGTCGCCGCGGGGCCGGCCGCAGCGGGCGCGCCCGGGGCGGCGCTTGCGGAGGAAAAGACCGAATTTACGGTCGTTCTGGCCAGTGCCGGCGAGAAAAAGATCGAGGTCATCAAAGAGGTTCGCGCCATTACCGGGCTTGGCCTCAAAGAGGCCAAAGACCTGGTCGAGGGCGCGCCGAAGAACGTCAAGGAAGGCGTCAACAAGGATGACGCTGCCAAGATCAAGGCGCAGCTCGAAAAGGTGGGCGCCAAGGTTGAGCTTAAGTAAGCAGTGCTTACTTACGGGATACCCCCGGCCGAGCGGAGCGAGACCCCGGGGATCCCAAGAGTTTAGGTCGTAGACGAGTTTAAGTCGGAGATGGCCGGGTCAAGCCCGGCCATGACGAGGTGAGGTTTAGAGGGACGTCCCCGGGCGAGCGGAGCAGGAGCCAGGGGATCCTACCAAGTGCAAAGTACGTCGGCCGGTTACCCCCGGCCGGAGTGCGGCAGAGCATCGAGGCGATACGGCTCTATGAGCCGCATTGTTCGGCGTAGGGTGGAATAACAAGGCGAGTGACGCCTGTCCCGACGGTCGCGATGGATTGCGGCCCTCTGGAGAGTCGTCTTGATCGCCTCGCTGCCTCGGAACGAAGCGTGCGGATGTCCTAAAGACATCCGACGTGTACGGCCGGGGCGATGGTTCGAACTTGCGGTGGTGCGGCCGCAGGTCGCGGGCCCGATGGTTCGATTGAGCGAGAGGACATGATGGCGCAGACGTTTACTGGTCGGAAGCGCGTAAGAAAGTTTTTCGGAAAAATCGAGGAAGTCGCGGAGATGCCGAACCTCATTGAGGTTCAAAAGGCGTCCTACGACCAATTCCTGCTGGTGCAGGAGCCGCGAGGCGGCCGGCCCAATGAAGGCCTGCAGGCCGTCTTCAAGTCGGTATTCCCGATTTCCGACTTCTCCAACACTTCGATGCTCGAATTCGTCAAATACGAATTCGAGGCGCCGAAATACGACGTCGACGAGTGCCGGCAGCGCGGCATGACCTATGCCGCGC
>JBPYFG010000106.1:0-9704 GCA_051986365.1 Xanthobacteraceae bacterium | reverse complement strand
CGATTTTCGGTCCGGGTCGAACGCTGCCACATAGGCGAGTTTTTCTGGAGGCGCTTTCGCCGCCAAACGCGGGGACGGATAGAAACTCGGATCAGGCTGCCACGGCGCCAAGGATTCCTCCCGTGTTCGATTTCTCAGAAACCGTGGAAGCATATCAGCCGGCCGACGCGAGTCGATGCCCTACCATGTCGCATCCGGCGCAGCGCAGATCGGAACCCGATCCCGGTGTCCGTCGTTTCAATTTTGCCTGCAAGAGCAATTTCTCAGGGAGGCTGCCATGCCTCGCGATGCATCGTCAAAAATCGACAAAATTGAACATCCGCAATCTCATTACGCAACGCCCGACGAATTGATTGAGGATCGTAAGCTCTCGTTCGAAGAAAAACGCGATGCTCTCAAGATCTGGGAACAAGACGCGCGTCAAATGCTCACCGCCAGCAACGAAGGCATGCCAGGCAGCGACGAGGGGATCGATCCGAGTAATCACCATATGCTCGGCCAGGTCGAGCGCGCGAAGGATAAATTGCAACGGTCGGCAAAACGGGCGGTGTCGCGCCGGCGCGCCTAACGTTCACAATTTTTCATCTCGCGGCGCCACCGCGCTGGTGCCGACGCCCGGAATATGAACGCTTGAGCGACGGCCCCGCCGCTTTGCGGCGGGGTCCCATCCATAACCGTTTTCTAACTTTCTGCCGCCCATACTGGCAAACAATCGGGCGGGCCGTTCGCATCATCGCGCCACTGGGAACGCTGCCGGGCAATGCCCGGCGCGGTCTTTTTTGCAGGACCACACCGGGCGCCGAAACAGACGAGGGACGGGTTGATCGGGTTTTTGAAGAAGCCATGGTGGGTCGGGCCGCTGATCGCTGGCGTGTCGTACAATCACTACCACGCCGACAAGCCGGCGGAGCCGGCGGCCGTCAGCGGTTACGAAGTCGTGCACAATCGCGGAAACCTGCCGCGCAACGGCCGGGTCGTCGTCATTGCGACTTGTCCGTCCGGCAAACGTGCAATTAGCGGCGGCTTTTCAACGCCGACGCCTGCAGACACGACGGATTTCTCCAATCACGAGGGCAACAACGCCTGGAAGGTGAGTTTCAAAAGCAATGGCGGCAGCGGCACCGCGTCCGTCTATGCCGTGTGCGTCAACGCCAACTAAGGCGGTCTGGCGCTCAGCCGCGACCAGTTTGGCGGTACTTGATGTTCACTGCCGACAGATGCTCGCCGAAATGCCGATCGAGCCAGCCGAGGAACGATGACAACAATCGCGCTTCGTCGCCGCGATCGGGCGACCTGATGACAGCCTCTACGGCCTGCGACGGACCAGGCTCCAAATTGATCGAGCCCTTGTAGCGGATGTGGGTCCATCGCGCAGCGTTGCGCTTACCCGCCCGGGCGCGTGAGAAAGTGCCGCGTCCTTTCCGGCGGATCTCCGCCTGTTTTTTGATCATGGCGCTGTAAAGGTGGGTACGATCACTAGGAAGAATCTCAAGCGATTTCATGGCTTGCACCCTGATTCGCTGCCGCTCCTCAGCATCGCACGTTGGACCGCGATTGTTGAGCTTGTTTTTCAGTTCAAGGGCCCCAGTCGGTGCTGAAATTAGCGCCAAAACTCTTTGACGCGGATTATGCCTGCGGCTTTGCGGTCGCCTTGGCGAGGATCGCGACGGCATCGGTCGGCGGCGAATTCCCGGTCCAAGCGATGTAGCGGTCCGGCCGAACGAGAATGAATTTGGCTTCGTAAGCGCGCCGGCCCTGGTCGTAGCTGTCGCGCACGATGTTCAGCGGAACTCGCAACGCTTTTGCTGCGATCGCGAAGGACATTTCCATTGCGTCTGGTGCATCAAACGCCAGCAGTGTGAAGCCATTGCTGAGCTCTTCGAACACATTACGGCCCGAGGAGAGAAGTTGCGGCGGCAGATGATGACCGGCGCGAGCCTTGAACGTGTGCGTGCCGCGGGCGCTACTCATCCCGCCCGAGGGACCGAAAACGATCGATGAGCCTTCGTAATGCGGCTCGTAGGTCAAAACATTGGGCGCGCTGAAATTGATATGTTCCTGCCAAGCGCGCTCAAATTCGGCCCGATCCCGTTCCGGGCTGTAGCGGCGCAGGAATTCCCGATCGCGGCGAATGCCCGCTTCAATGAAATCTTCCGCCGTCTCCTTAAAGATCGGCCGCCGCTCTTCGCTGTAGCTCGCGAGCAGCGCATCGCTGCCCCAGCCGCTGAGCTTCGCGGCAAGCTTCCAGCCGAGATTGACGACATCGTCGAGCCCATTGTTGAGGCCATAGGCGCCGTAAGGCGGATGGGAATGCGCGGCGTCGCCGGCAATGAAGATGCGCCCGGCCTGGTAGGTCTCGGCGAGCGCGATCTTCAAGTCCCAGAATCCGACATAGTCGAAATCGCAGGCGAACGGAAAACCGGCCGCTTTCTGCAGCAAGGCATGAAAGTCGAAATTGTCCCGCGTGGTGTTCGCCGGCACCGGCGAATGGAAGAACCAGCTTTCGCCGACGTCGACACGGCCGAAAAATTGCCAATAGCCGTTCAACTCCGGATGGATGACTCGATAGGTGGAACGCGGCGGAAAACGCTTGAGCCCCTCGTGAAGCGCGCGCGAGCGAAATAGCGCCAGCACCATCAATTGCTCGAAGTCGGCGCCGCCGCGCGCGATCCCCGCTTGCTCGCGCACCAAAGAATGCGCGCCGTCGCAGCCAACCGCGTAATCGGATTGTAGTATTTCGCGTCCGGCCCCGCCGTCTTCCACGATCGTAACCTCGACGCTGTCGGCATTCTGGCCGATCGCGTCGGCGGCCCAGCCGAACCGGACTTCCACGTTATCGAGTTGCTTGAGCCGCCCGCGCAAAACATATTCGGCCTGGTATTGCGGCAGCCGCTCGTTGTTCTGGAAATAGTAGGGATTGACGATCTCGCGCAGCGGCGGCGCCGCCCAATAGTCGTTGTTCAGATCGCGGTAGGCGACGATACCACTCATCGGATAGGACGGCGGCAGGATGCGCGCGGCGCGCAGCGCGTCCAGCACGCCCCAAAAATAGAAGTGCTCGACTGAACGCTGCGTGAGATTTTGTCCTTTGGGGATACGCTGCGGCTCGCGCCGGCGCTCGACCATCGCGCAGGAAACGCGGCGACGGCCGAGTTCAACCGCAAGCGCTACGCCAACCGGCCCGCCGCCGATAATGACGACCTGATATCGTTTTCTCATGATTGTTCGGGTTCTGTCATTGCGAGCGCAGCGAAGCAATCCAGCCTAGTGCGGGAGATCTGGATTGCCTCGTCGCTTCGCCCCTCGCAATAACGGAGTGATTACTGCCGCACGAGCAGAATCGTGTCGGCCGATTCCGGCACACGCTGCCAGGTGTCTGGATCGGTCTCTACGAATTGCCAGGATTGTCCCCGTGGCGACAGGAGCATGAGCTCGCCCTGGTCCATGCGCCATGCGCTCGGATTGAACCGCGTGACCAGCGGATCGCAGCCGGCCTTCAGCCGCAGCGTGAGTGCGCCGCTGGCGGCAGGACTATTCACCGGACTATTCACGAGGGTAAGCGTGCAAATCGGCTTTCCCGCGCCGCGCGTGACGGCCCAATCGCCGACCATATCTTCGGCCAAATGCACCGGTGCCGAGGCCGCGGTCTGCAGAACGTAGCGGCCTTCGCCCGGCGAAAATCCGTCATACATGCCGCTTTCGACCTGGGTGAGCTCGATGACCGCTTGGCCATGAGCGTCGAGCAAGCTCAAGTCGCCGTAATTGTTGAGCGCCCAGGCGGAAATGTTCTTGGTCGACGGAAACAGGCTCGCGCAGCTCTTGTCGACGTCGAGGCGGCGGCCGCCCGATGCGGCCTCGCCCCGGAAGGTGAAGTGGCAGATCCGGTTGTGGTCGGCATCGGAGAATTCCCAGGCACCGAGCATCGCATTCACTGGGTCTTCCGGTCGCTCCTGCGGAGTTTGTGCTTGCGGATTTTGCCCTTCTGAACCCGGCAGCGTCTGCGACTGATCCGGTTTCGCGCCTTGCGGCGTGTCCTGCTGCGGGTTTTGCGGCATGCCTTGCGCAAAAGCCGCGCCGCCGCCAAGCAGGACGGCAATGGCCGCGGCAATTGCAAATTTTTCGGCCCGCATGCGCTTTAGGCTAGCACGCGCGCAGGATCGCGTCAGCGCCGCCGCAATCGTATCCGCCACACTTAGGCGTTCCAGGATTTGAACGGCGTTTCCACAACCGGCGTCAGCGGCGGCTTTCCCGCCGCCCACGCGGCAATGTTATCGACGACGAGCTGATCCATCCGATCGCGGGTATGAACCGAGGCGGAGCCGACATGCGGGAACAGCACCACGTTGTCCATGGCAATCAATTCCTGCGGCACTTGCGGCTCCTTGGCAAACACATCGAGCCCTGCCGCCATAATGCGCTTTTCCGCCAGCGCCTTGATCAGCGCCGCTTCATCGACCACCGAGCCGCGGGCCATGTTGATGAGAATGCCATTGGGACCAAGCGCGTTGAGCACCTCGGTATCGATCATATTCGCGGTCGCCGCCCCGCCCGGCACGATCACCATCAGCGTGTCGACGGCGCGCGCCATGTCGAGGAGCTTCGAATAGTGGCGATAGGGCAAATGCGCGCGCGGCTGGCGCGCATGGTAGACCACCGGCACCCCGAACGCGTCGAGACGGCGTGCAATGGCTTGCCCGATCGCGCCCATGCCGACCATCCCCACGGTGCGATTGCGCAAGGTCCCCCTGGTCAGCGGATAGGTCTTCTGCAGCCATTTGCCGGCGCGCAGATAGCGCTCGGCCTGCGGAAACTCACGCACCGTGCAGAGCAGCAGGCCGAGCGCCGTGTCGGCCACTTCCTCGGTCAAGACTTCCGGGGTGTTGGTGACAATGACGCCGTGTGCCGCCGCCGCTTTAGCGTCGATATGGTCGTAACCAACGCCGAAGCTTGAAATGATTTGCAATTTGGGAAAGCGCCGTATGAAGGCGTCGCCCAGATATTCGCTGGTTGCGGCGCAAGCAATGGCGCGTACATCGGCATGTGACGCATAGAACGACTGCAGATCTTTTGCTTCCGCGCTCTTGTGCAACGTGCCGATCGCTTCAAGCCCCTTGACGATCAGCGGCTTTAACGGTCCTAGCAGAATAACTTCGCGGTTAATGCCATTCATTATTGATCCTCACACCAGCATCGTGACCGGCGATTCGATCAATCGCTTGACCATCGCCAAAAGTTCGGCGCCGAGCGCGCCATCCACCACGCGATGATCGCATGACAGCGTCAGGCTCAGCATGCTAGCGAAGGCGATGCTGCCGTCGCCGGTCTCGATCGCCTGCCGCCGCGCCGCTCCGACCGCCAGGATCGTCGCGTGGGGTGGATTGATGATTGCGGAAAATTCGCGCACGTCATGCATGCCGAGATTTGAGATCGCCGCCGCGCCGCCCCGATATTCGGCCGGCTTGAGCTTCTTGGCGCGGGCGCGCGTCACCAGATCTTTCATTTCGGCCGAGATTGCGCTCAACGATTTTGTCTCGGCATGCCGGATCACCGGCGTGATCAGCCCGCCTTCGAGCGCCACCGCTACGCCAATGTCGGATCGGGTAAACCGCAGGATGCGATCGCCGGCCCACACCGCGTTGGCCGCGGGCACCTTCTGCAAGCCAAGGGCGAGCGCGCGGATAATGAAATCGTTGACGGAGAGCTTGAACGCAGCATTGCCGTCGCGATCCTTGGGCGCGGCGTTGTTGGCTTCCTCGCGCAGCGCAATGAGTCGGCCGAGACCGGCATCGGCCGTCAGATAGAAGTGCGGAATCGTTTGCGCGGCTTGCGTTAATCGGGCGGCGATCGTGCGGCGCATGCCATCGAGCGGGACTTCCTGATAGCTTCCGGGCTCAAACAGCGCCTTGATCTCGGCGGCGCTCGATCCGGCGACGAAGCCGGCCGGCATCGGACCGGCAGGGTGGGGAGGTATGTCGCGCGCGATGATGCGGCCGCGCGGCCCGGAGCCGCGTAATTGCGTTAGATCAATCCCGGCTTCGCCCGCCAAGCGCCGCGCCAGCGGCGTCACGGTCGCGCCACCCGGTAGCCGCGCCGGCCCATAGTTGCGCGGCGGTGTGCGCACCTCGAAAAACGGATCGAGTGCCGCGTGCGGCGGCTCACGTGCGTCGACCGTCGCGCCGGGCGCATCGCGCTGGGCGCCGCGATCGGCGGATTGAGGCACCGACCTGGCTTCCGTCGCGATCGCCGCCGTGCTTGCCATTGCGCCGCCGCCATCCGCAATCACGCCGACCACCGCGCCGACTGGCGCCACCGCCCCGGCCGGCACGCGGATTTCGGCGAGCACGCCGGTGGTGGTCGACGGCACTTCCATCGACACTTTGTCGGTTTCGATTTCAAACAGATTGTCGCCCGGCTTGACCGCTTCGCCGGCTGACTTGAACCACTTGGTGATTTTGCCCTCGGCGACGGTTTCGCCGAGTTGCGGCATCAGGACGTCCATCACTTGATCCGTTCCCAAGTGACTTCCAGTGTCGAATTCGGAGCGCGCAGCAACAGGCGATCGCCGTTCAATTCGTAGCGCCGCACCAGATCGCCTTTATCGCCCGGCTGCAGACTGTCGTGCCGATGATGCGTGACGGTGGCGGCTACTTCGTCCACCGTATAAGTGCCGAAATAAGCGATGTAATCCTTGGCCGCGGTGAAGGCTTCTTGCGGCGTCATCACCGCGCCGGCGCGCGCGCGGTTGACGTCGGGCGCGATCTGCACCGCCATCTCGCCATGCGGGCCGTAATAGATCATGCCCTTCGGATTGGCGCCGCGGTCCCAATTGCTACCGTTGATGCGCGTGCCGACATAGCGCCAGGCGCCGAGCAGCTTGTTCCCCACTTCGCCCTCAGTCATGCCGCGCCCGCCCGCGTCAAATCACCGATCACCATGTCACCGAAATGTACTGGGTCTCGGTGAACTCCATGAGGCCTTCATGCGCGCCTTCACGACCGAGGCCGGATTGTTTGACGCCGCCGAACGGCGCCGCCGGATCCGACACCAGACCGCGATTAAGCCCGATCATGCCGAAGTCGAGTTTCTCCGACACCCGCATGCCGCGGCTTAAGTCCTTGGTATACAGATAGGCGACAAGGCCATATTCGGTGTTGTTGGCGCGGGTGATGACTTCGTCCTCCGATTTGAAGGACTGAATCGACGCGACGGGCCCGAAGATTTCCTCATTGAGCATTTTGGCGTCATCGGAAACGTTAGCGAGCACGGTCGCCGGGTAGAAATAACCGGGACCGCTCGGCGCCTTGCCGCCGGTCAGCACTTTGGCGCCCTTCTTCAACGCGTCATCGACAAGCTCGATCACCTTGTCGCGGCCGTCCTTGTTGACCAGCGGTCCGAGCGAAACGCCGTCGTCGAGCCCACTGCCCATTTTCAAGCCGCCCATTTTCGCGGTCAGCTTGCGAGCGAACTCGTCATGCACCTTCTCATGCACGTAGAAGCGATTGGCGGCGGTGCAGGCCTCGCCCATGTTCCGCATCTTCGCGACCATGGCGCCGTCGATCGCGGCGTCGATGTCGGCGTCGTCGAAGACGATAAACGGCGCGTTACCACCGAGCTCCATTGCTGGCTTGACGACGTTATCGGCGGCTTCGTGCAGGAGCTTGCGGCCGACCTCCGTCGAGCCGGTAAACGAGACCACCCGGACCCGCGGATCGTGCAGCAGGGCGCTGACTACTTTGCCGGACGAGCGCGACGGGATCACGTTGACGACGCCGGCCGGCACGCCGGCTTCTTCCAGGATCGGCATCAGCGCCAGCATGGTCAGCGGCGTGTCCGAGGCTGGTTTGAGCACCACCGTGCAGCCGGCGGCAAGCGCCGGTCCGATCTTGCGGGTGGCCATGGCGGCGGGGAAGTTCCAAGGCGTAACCAGCACGGCGACGCCCGCCGGCTTGTGATGGACGAGTATGCGGGCGCCGGACGACGGCGCCACGGAATTCTGGCCGATATTGCGCACTGCCTCCTCGGCATACCAGCGGAAAAATTCTGCGGCGTAAGCGACTTCGCCGCGCGAATCCGACAGCGCCTTGCCGTTCTCGATGGTAATGAGCTTCGCCAGCCGCTCGGCATCGCGCATGATCAATTCGTAGGACTTGCGCAAAACCTCGGCGCGTTCGCGCGGCTTCTTGCCGGCCCAGGCGGCGAAAGCGCCGCTCGCCGCATCGAGCGCGGCCATTGCATCCTCGACCGTGGCGCTCGCCACCGATGCAACTTTGTTCTCGGTCGCCGGATCGATCACGTCGAAGCGGCCGCCGTCGGAAGATTTCCGCCATTTGCCGCCGATCCACAGATCGGTCGGGACATTGGCAAGCAGATTGTCGTACATGGCCATGGCTCTGTCTTTCCGCTTTTCCCGGGCGCGGCGCAGCGAAGCGGTGCGCTGCAGACCCGGGATCGTTTCAGATTCCGAAGGCCCCGGACCAGCGGTGCACCGTTATACGCTGCACCGCATCCGGGACACGTGTTCAACTCTCCATCGCGCGTTTCACCCGGTCGACAATCCGCTCGACGCTTGGCAGCACAAGATCTTCCAGAATATCGGCAGCCGGCAGCGGAATATGCGGCGTGGTGATCCGCACCGCAGGGCCGTCAAGGTCGTAAAAGGCTTCATCGGCGACGATCGAAACGATCTCGGCGCCCCAGCCGCACAGCCGCGGATTCTCTTCGACCGTGAACAGGCGATGCGTGCGGGCCACCGAGCCCAGAATAGTGCGCGTGTCCAGCGGCACTAATGAGCGCACATCGATGACTTCGCAATCGATGCCGTGTTCGGATTTGAGCTGGTCAGCTGCGGCAATGGCGCGGGGCACCATAAGCGCCAACGCCACGATCGTGGCGTCCTTGCCCGGCCGCACGATACTTGCAGTGCCGAGGCGATCGACGATCTCGCCCTCCGGCACGTCGCCTTTGATTGGATAAAGCGATTTGTGTTCGAGGAAAATCACGGGATCGGGATCGCGCACCGCCGCGGCGAGAAGCCCGATGACATCGCGCGGTGACGACGGCGCCACCACTTTGAGCCCGGGGATCATCATGCACCAGTTCTCGACGCTCTGCGAATGCTGCGCGCCAAACCGCGCGCCACCACCATTGCCGGTCCGCACCACCAGCGGACATTTGACCTGTCCATTGGACATGTAGCGGCTCTTGGCAAATTCGTTGGCGATGTAATCGAAGCAGACCGCGAAAAAGTCCGAAAACATAATTTCGGCAATCGGCTTCAATCCGGTCATTGCCGCGCCCATCGCGGCGCCGAGGATCGCTTGTTCGGAAATTGGCGTGTCGCGTACGCGCAGCGGTCCAAACTGTTCGTAGAGGCCGACCGTCGCCTTGAACACGCCGCCGGCCTTGCCGATGTCCTCGCCGAGAAACACCACGTCGGGATCGCGCGCCATCTCCTGGGCGATGCCGCGGGCCACGGCTTCGCGATAAGTCAATTCCGCCATGCGCAGCCTCCGTCGGCATAGACATCGGTGGTGAGAATGTCGAGCGCCGGCGGCGGCGCCGCCTTGCATTTCTCGGTGGCTTCGTCGACGCGCTGTTTTGCATAGAGCTCGATGCCGGCGATGATGTCCTCACTGACGCCGAACTGCTTCAGGCGCTCACGATAAAGTTTTATCGGATCACGCTCTTTCCATTTCTCGAGCTCG
>JBPYFG010000105.1:0-11794 GCA_051986365.1 Xanthobacteraceae bacterium | reverse complement strand
GGACGAGGCGGCGCGCCGCGCCGCGCTCGCCAAGCTTTTGCCAATGCAGCGCGGCGATTTCCTCGCGCTGTTCAAGATCATGGGCGGCTTGCCGGTGACAATCCGGCTGCTCGACCCGCCGCTGCATGAATTTCTGCCGCATACCGAAAAGGAAATCGCCGAAGTGGCGGAAGCCATGGGCGCCGATGCGCAACGGCTCGCCGATCGTGCCCGCGAGCTGCACGAATTCAATCCCATGCTCGGCTTCCGCGGCTGCCGGCTGGCGATCGCTTATCCTGAGATCGCCGAGATGCAGGCGCGCGCCATTTTCGAAGCGGCCGCCGAAGCCGGCCGCGAGACCGGCAAGACGGTCGCGCCCGAAATCATGGTGCCGCTGATCGCGAGCAAACGGGAATTCGATCTGATCAAGGAGCGCATTGACGCCATCGCGCAAAAGGTCGCGGCGGAGACCGGCGCCAAGTTGAAATATCAAGTCGGCACCATGATCGAACTGCCGC
Organism: Xanthobacteraceae bacterium; assembly: GCA_051986365.1. GTDB lineage: Bacteria > Pseudomonadota > Alphaproteobacteria > Rhizobiales > Xanthobacteraceae > BOG-931. The sequence continues at coordinate 11,297 of JBPYFG010000105.1, read as the reverse complement.
GTGCGGCGCTCAAAGCCGACGAAATCGCCGAGACCGCCGAATTTTTCTCGTTCGGCACCAACGATCTCACCCAGACTGCGTTCGGCATCAGCCGCGACGATGCCGCGAGCTTTTTGGGAATTTATACCGCCAAAGGCATTTTGCCGGGCGATCCATTCGTCTCGCTCGATCGCGACGGTGTAGGCGAACTGATCCGCATCGCTAGCGAGCGCGGCCGCAAAGCACGCCGCAAGCTCAAGCTCGGCATTTGCGGCGAGCATGGCGGCGATCCGGCCTCGGTGGCGTTCTGTCACGAGGTCGGGCTGGACTACGTGTCGTGCTCGCCGTTCCGTGTGCCGATCGCGCGCCTTGCCGCGGCGCAAGCCACGCTCGGCGCACTCACCCCCTCGGACAAATGATTTTGCGCCGCATCGCCATCCTGGTTAACAAACTCTCAACAAATTGACGCACAGCGGTCAAACAGCATGTCGGGCGCGCGCGCCGCGCAACCATAGTTGCGGTTCGAGCAGCGGTGAAACCGCAAAAATCCGGCGATTAACGCCTTCGCAACGTTAACCCGACAATAAATGAATCTGTCGCATTCGCGCCACCGCGGTGGCGCTTCCATAACCATGTGCGCGGGGCAAGGCGCGTGTTGGGCGCGTGTTGGCGTGAGGGGTGATGTCTGCGTCGCGTATCCGAGTAGCGGGCGTGTGTTGTTCCGCCCGTTTCTGGCTGAGTGCGTGCTGCGCCGCGTTGATGCCGACGTCGATCGGCTATCAGGACATCGCCGCGCTGGTTGCGCACGAGCATGCCGCGCCCTCGCATTGGCATTTGATCATATCGCCGGTCCAGGCGGCGACCTTCAGCTATTCGCGCCCGATCGGATCGGCGATTCCGCAGCCACTCGGTTTTCAGACCGTCAATTTCGATCCGCGTTCGCTCGACGCCTTTTCCTGGAAGATCGACGAGCCGATCCACGCGCGGCCGGCGCGCCAGATTGAATATCCGACCGTCGAGCGCAGCCACAAAGCCGATCGGCTGCCGGCGAGTGTGATCGCGCCGGCAGTTTCGGACAATGCGCCGACGGCGGCGCCCGTCATTACGGCAATGGACGCGCACGATAAGCGCGTGGCGCTCGCTCCCGCCGTGCCGCAAGTTTCGCCGCCGCAAGCGCCACAGTCGCGATCACAAGCGCAAACTGCGCCGCCACAAACCAAACTGACGACCGCCGCCGACGACGAAGATGCTGCGGTGACGGACAGGCCGCCGGAAATTCCGCTGCCGGGCGAAACCGAATACGGGTCCGCGCCTTCGCTCAGCGGGATGTCGTTCCTTGATGCTGATGCCGCCGACCGCAGCAGTGCGATCTATTTCGGCGGCGGCGTCATGGGCGCGCCGAACAAGCTGCAAAGCTGGGCGCCGGGCGCCGAGCCGATTTTGGTACCGCCATCGGCCGAGCTCGCCGCGCAATCGGCGGACTCCAACATCAAGCTTTCCGCACTCGAGGGTAGCGACAACGATACCGGCGCAGGTGAATCGGTCGCCGGCAAGGACGACGCAAGCCGCCTGCAGACACCGGCGCAACGGCTCGGTCTCGAGGGCAACGCCCGCGCCAAGGCCGAGAAGTGTCTCGCCGACGCAGTTTATTTCGAGGCGCGCGGCGAGGTGCGCAAAGGCCAGGAGGCGGTGGCGCAAGTGGTGATGAATCGCGTGTTCTCAGGCTATTATCCGCATGACGTCTGCGGCGTCGTTTATCAGAACGCACACCGGCATCTCGCCTGCCAGTTCACCTTTGCCTGCGAGGGCAAGGATTTAAGCCGCATCGACGAGCCCGACATGTGGGAGCAGGCAAAGAGCATCGCCAAGGATACGCTGGACGGCAAAATCTGGCTCCCCGAAGTCGGCCACGCCACGCATTACCACGCCTATTGGGTACACCCGAGCTGGGTGCATGAAATGACGCGCCTGTTCAAGCTCGGCGTCCATACATTTTATCGACCGCGCAATTGGGGCGACGGCGAAGACGAGCCGGTCTGGGGCAAGAGTGCGCCGGCCACGCCGAGCGCGAGCAATGGCGAAACGCCAAACGGCAAGTCTGAGGGCGCCAAACCCGATGTGAAGTCACCGCAAGCCGCCGCCCCGCCCGCCGGCGCGCGGACGTGATCATGCTTCGGGCTAAATGAATAAAGCGCATTAGGGTCGTCCGTCATCCTGAGGTGCGAACGTAGTGAGCCTCGAAGGATGAACGGCCCAGGCGCCGACGCCTCACATCGCAATATCCAAGCCGACGTCGAGATTCTGCACCGAGTGCGTCAGCGCCCCCGAGGATAAGTAATCGACGCCGGTCTCGGCGATCGCCGCGGCGGCCTCGAGCGTGATGCCGCCGGACGCTTCGATGACCAGCCGTCCCGCCACAGTCTCGACCGCTTTGCGCATCGCGGCGAGATCGAAATTGTCGATCAGCACGACGTCGGCGAGCCCGACATCGAGCACCTCTTTGAGCTGAGCAAGCGAGTCGACTTCGATCTCGATCTTGACCAGGTGGCCAGCGGCGGCTTTGGCGCGCTCGAGCACCGGTCTTATTCCGCCGGCGACCGCGATGTGATTGTCCTTGATCAGGATCGCGTCATCGAGACCAAACCGATGATTGTAGCCGCCGCCGCAGCGCACCGCGTATTTTTCCAGCGCCCGCAAACCGGGCGTAGTCTTGCGCGTGCAGATGATGCGCGCCTTGGTATGCGCGATCCGCGTCACGAAGGCCGCGGTCGCAGTGGCAATGCCGGAGAGATGGCCGAGAAAATTGAGCGCCACGCGCTCGGCGCCGAGGATCGCTCGCGCATTGCCGGAAATCGTCATCAGCTTGGCGCCACGTTGCGCGCCCGCGCCGTCGCGCCCATGCGGGGTGATCGCGATCCCCGGTGCGAGCCGCCGGAACGCCGCCGCAACCAGCGGCAATCCGGCGATCACGCCGGGTTCTCGCGCCACGACTTCGGCGCGGCCGTCGCGATCCTCAGGGATGGTCGCGATCGAGGTGATGTCGCCGGCGCGGCCAAGATCTTCTTCCAGCGCGCGCGTCACCGCCGCCTCGATTTCGAGCGGTGACAGGAAGGCATCGGCGCGTAACAACGACGAAAGTGTTTGGTCGGGCGGCATTGATATTCGGGCGCTCCTCGCCGCGAAATCCATAGTCACTGCCGCCAATTATGGCAAACCGCACGGTGGCGGCTCGGGGACTGCGCTCCGCAGCCCGGGCGGAACAGCCATGCACCGTGCGACCGTGATCTGGTAATTTTCATTTTGGTCATCCAAATTGAACCTTTATGGTGCGTGGCTTTCGAATCGTAGGTTTGGCCGGGGCGACATGAGCGACGCATCCAACATCATTGCCAGCAAGACGTTAGCAAGCTGGCGTACGCCGACGCTGGTCATCGGCTTCGGCAGCCTGATTGCGCTAATTGCCTTTGGGCCGCGCTCCACGTTGGGCTTTTTCTTGACCCCGCTCTCCAATGCCAATCATTGGGGCCGCGACGTATTCGCGTTTGCGCTCGCGCTGCAGAACCTGTTGTGGGGCGTCGGCCAGCCGCTCGGCGGCATCATCGCCGACCGCTTCGGCACCGTGAAAGTGCTGTGCGGCGGCGCGTTACTATACGCGCTCGGTCTCGTGTTGATGGCGCACGCGACCACCGCGCCCATGCTTGATCTCTCGGCCGGCGTGCTGATCGGTTTCGGCCTTGCCGGCTGCTCGTTCCCGGTGGTGCTCGCCGCGCTCGGCAAGATCGTGCCGCCGCAATGGCGGTCGCGCGCTTTCGGTTTCGGCACCGCGGCGGGCTCGTTTGGACAGTTTCTCTATTCGCCGGTCGCAGTGGCGCTGATGGATGCGTTCGGCTGGCAACAGACGCTGGTGATTTTTGCCGTCAGCATGCTCGCGGTGCTGCCGCTCTCGCTGGCGCTGGCGACGCCACCAGATACGGCGCCGGCTGGCAAATCGCAGTCACTGCGCGAGGCTTTGGGCGAAGCCTTCGTGCACCGCTCCTATGTGCTGCTTGTGCTCGGTTTCTTCACCTGCGGCTTCCAGCTGCAATTCATCACTGTGCATTTGCCGTCTTACCTGGTCGACCGCGGATTGTCGGCGCAGGTCGGCGGCTGGACCATCGCCACGATCGGGCTCTTCAACATCATCGGCTCGGTCACTGCCGGCTGGCTCGGCGACCGCATGCCGAAGCGCTACCTACTGTCGATTATCTATTTCCTGCGCGCCGCAGCGATCCTGGTGTTCATTTCATTCCCAGTCACGCCGGTCACTTGCGTGGCGTTTGGCGCGACCATGGGCCTGATGTGGCTCTCAACGGTGCCGCCCACCAACGGCATCATTGCTTTGATGTTTGGCACGCGCTGGCTGGCGACGCTCGCGGGATTCGCCTTTTTCAGTCACCAGGTCGGCGGCTTCCTCGGCGTCTGGCTCGGCGGCCTCGTGTTCGACCGCACCGGCTCGTACAATATGGTGTGGTGGCTGGCGATCCTGTTCGGCGTGCTCTCGGCGCTGATCAATATGCCGATCGTAGAGAAGCCGGTCGCGCGCGTCGCCGCGGTGCCAGCCTGAACGCGAGGTCCCTTGATCCAACCTGATTCGCCGAGTTGTTTTGTACGCATGTCCGCGCGTAAGATCATCGCATGGCGACCTTCAAAGCGATCGTCATCGACAAAGCCGACGCCGGCCAAACGGTGCGGCTCACCGATTTCGACGAAAAAAATCTGATGGACGACGACGTCACCGTCCGTGTCGATTGGTCGACGGTGAATTATAAGGACGGTCTCGCCATCACCGGCAAGGCGCCGGTAGTGCGCCGCTTTCCGATGATCGCCGGGGTCGATTTCGCCGGCACCGTGGAATCCTCCACTCATCCGAAATGGAAACCGGGCGAGCAGGTCATCCTCAACGGCTGGGGGCTCGGCGAAAACCATCTCGGCGCCTATGCCGAGAAGGCGCGCGTCAAAGGCGATTGGCTGGTGCGGCGTCCGGCCGGCATCAGCGCGCGCGATGCCATGGTGATCGGCACTGCCGGCTATACCGCGATGCTTGCGGTCATGGCGCTGGAGCGCGCCGGCATCAATCCCTCACGCGGGCCGGTGATCGTAACCGGGGCAGCCGGCGGAGTCGGCTCGGTCGCGGTCGCGATTCTGGCCAAGCTCAGTTACGCCGTCGCCGCGTCGACCGGACGCCCGCAAGAGGCGGACTATCTGAAAGGTCTAGGCGCCAGTGAAGTCGTCAATCGCGATGAGCTGACCGGGCCGGCACGGCCGCTCGGCAAAGAGCGCTGGGCCGGCGGTATTGACGCGGTCGGCTCAACCACGCTTGCCAATGTATTGTCGATGACCCGCTATGGCGGCGCGGTCGCGGCCTGCGGGCTTGCTGGCGGCATGGATCTGCCGACCACCGTCGCGCCTTTCATTTTGCGCGGGGTTTCGCTCATCGGCATCGATTCCGTCATGTGTCCGCTGCCACATCGCGAAGCGGCATGGCGCCGGCTCGAGACCGACCTCGACCGCGAAAAAATTGCCGCCATGGCGAACCAAATCGGGCTTGATGAAGTTATTGATGCGGGCCGCCGTATCGTCGAGGGCAAGGTGCGCGGGCGTATCGTGGTAAAAATCAGGTAAATGGTAGGGTTGGCTTGCTCATTTCGGCCATGATGTGAGGCTCTGCTATGGTAAGGGGACGGTTAACAAATATTGTTAACATCGTCCTAGTGCCGCGAACCCGAAGTTCGCATAAGCTTGCGGAGGGCTCGGATGCGGACTTCGGATTCAAGAGCGGCACTACAGGGATAAAGTTGCTGGTGTCCTTATCGATTCCGAAGTTCGTACGAGACCGCCGGTAATGCTTACGAACTTCGGAATCGGGACACTAGCTGTCGGGGTGGAGTGCTCGATGTTGGTGCGCTGGTCGCTCGTTTGTGCGTCGGTTTTGACGGCCGGCTTGTTCGGTGTGGGGCAGGGGATCGCCGAGGAGCTCGGACCGGAGCAGGCGCGCGCTTTCGTGGTCGGCAAGCTATTCGCCTATACCTGTTTTGAAGGCACCACAGGCGTGGGCCGCATCTATTCCGACGGTTCAGTGGTCGGCACTATCAAAATTCACGGTCAAGGCCAGACCCGCTTTGCGGCGCTGCCGGCGGGCACGATCCGCGTCGACGGTGGCTCAATGTGCGCGCATCTCTCCGGCCTGCCGTTCACGCCGTGCTTTCGTGTTGAGAAGATCGATTATCGCAGCTTCCGCGGCTCGCTCGCCGGCTTGAGCTTCGCCTATTGCGATTTCTATCAGCGTAATCCGCGCGGCCACCTGATCAGCAGCAGCGCCGACCAATCGGCGGCCACGACTCCGGTTGCCAATATGCGGCCGGCGCTGCGCCCGTCATTGGCGCAGTAGCGGCGCATGGTTCGAGGTCCGGCCTCATCCTGAGGTGCGAGTGAAGCGAGCCTCGAAAGAGGACGCCGGGCACCTCACCATGACGCATTATCAATCCAGATCGAGCCGGAATGGCACCGCTTCGGCGGCCAAATCGCCGCGTCCGATATTTTCGATGGCCGCGATCATGCGGCCGTCGCGGCCGAGCATCTGATCGGCGAGCGAGACGATGCGCGCATTCGGCGTTGCTGTCGGCGACGCGCGGCGCAACGCCTGCGCGATGCTCGCTTCGTCGCGTCGAGGATTGAGCGCGCACACGGTCGCGTAGGCGCTCGCCGTCGAGCGGCTGATGCCCATGTAGCAGTGCACGACCAACGGCGCCCGGCGATCCCATTCGCGCACGAACTTGAAAAGATCGGTGATATGTTCTTTCGCCGGCACGATATAGCCGTCGAGCGGGACGGAAATATCGTGCAGGCGCAGCCAAAGGTGATTTTTCGGCACAATGCAGGACGGCCGCGCCACGCGCGCTTCGTCGCCGATCAGCGACACGACATGCCGCGCGCCGGTCTGTTCGACCGTTTCTTCAAGCCGGGCCAGGGAGCAAACGTGAATCATCGTTGGAAAGCCGCACCCCTTTCATATAGGGATTGGAGTGCCCCATTCACAGAGGATTCGCAATTGGCGCAACTACCACGCGTTCGCGCGGCGCTATCGCCGAGCAAGCCGGTTGAAGCGTGCGAGGTAGCGCGCTTGCGCGGTCTCGGCCGGCCAGGGCTTGAGGTAATCGCGTTCCATCGCCGCGTAGAATTTCGGTGGCCGGCCGAAGAATCGCCGAGCTTCGGCAGCGTCGAAGCCGGCAAGCCGGGTCGCTTCGAGAAATGCGGCTTGCCGGTCGGCGGCCTTGATCAGCGCTTCGATTGGCGGCGGCGTTATGGCGGGAAGCCCGAAGCGCAGGTGAATGGCGGTTAGGAGCCGCCGCTCGATCGCCTTATAGGCGTCGCCGATCACTGCTTTGAACGGCGAGATCATGTCGCCGATGACGTATTCGGGCGCATCGTGGAGCAGGGTCGCGAGCCGGCAGCGGCTGTCGAGCCGTGGCGAGCGGGCCCGCGCCAGCGCTTCGACGAACAAGCAATGCTGCGCCACCGAATAGATATGCGCGCCGCTGGTCTGGCCATTCCAGCGTGCGACGCGGGCGAGCCCGTGGGCGATATCCTCGATTTCGATGTCGAGCGGGGAGGGATCGAGCAGGTCTAATCGCCGCCCCGAGAGCATGCGCTGCCAGGCGCGCGAAGCGCCAATCGCATGTAGACCACGCTTCGCCGTCGGCATGCCATGAAGGTCGGCTCGGCCCCGCGGTAGCGACGGCGACACGCTAGCCGCCAAGTTTCTGCACCGCCGCGTGGCGATGACAGCTGATCAGATGATCGTTGACCATGCCGACCGCCTGCATGAAGGCATAGGTGATGGTCGGTCCACAAAACTTGAAACCGCGTTGCGCCAGGTCCTTTGACATCGCGCGCGAAACCGCGGTTTCGGCCGGTACCTGACGAACGCTGCGAAAACGATTGACCTTCGGCTGCCCGTCAACGAAATCCCACAGCAGTTTTGAAAAGCCCGGTCCTTTCTCCATCAGCTCAAGCCAGGCGCGCGCCGAGTGCACCGCGCCTTCGATCTTGGCGCGATTGCGAACGATGCCGGCGTCGCGCATCAGCCGTTCGATCTTTGCGCTGCGGTAGCGCGCGATCTTTTCCGGATCGAAGTTGTCGAAGGCGCGGCGAAAATTCTCGCGTTTGCGCAGGATCGTGATCCAGGATAAACCGGCCTGGAAACCATCGAGCATGAGCTTTTCGTAAAGCGCGCGATCATCGTATTCCGGCACGCCCCATTCTTTGTCGTGATAGGCGATATAGAGCGGGTCCTGCTTGGGCCACGGACAACGCGACAGATTGTCGACAGCTTGATCGCTCATTCGGCGGCCTTGATCTCGCCGGGGAACGAAAAACGTGCCCAGTCCGGCTTGATGAGGCGAATGGGAATGCCGCCCGCCGCAAGCGCGGTCTGTTCGGCCTCCGTCACCCGATCGAGTCGGACGAGCGCGATGCCGCGGCCGCGCGCGGCCGAACCCATCGTGCCGACCTGGCGCTCGCCGGCTGTGATCGGCGCGCCACTTTCCGGCGTGGCGCCGTCATAGCGGAACGCCACCGCGCGGGTGCGCGCGATGCCGCGATGCTCGATCCGTGACACCACTTCCTGACCGACATAGCAGCCTTTGGCGAAATCGACACCGCCGAGCTGATCCATATCGGCTTCGTGAGGAAAGGCATCGCCATAAGCGAAATCAACTCCCCCGCGCGGCACGCCAAGCGCGATGCGGTGCGCCTCATAATCCTCCGCGCTGACAAGCGCGGCGCCAAGTTCACTCGCCGCCGCGGCGGCGCGATGCGGTGGAAACATTACGCGAAATCCAAGCGCCGGCAGGCGTGGATCGGCATAGGTCAAGCCTTGTCTGGTCGTGCAATCCTTGGTCGTATCCTGGCCGTCCCAGACCACGAGCACGCCGAGGATTTCGGTGAGGTCTTCGATCAAGACTTTGGCGCGCAGCTTGTACAAGTTGAGCTTGTCGACCAGCGTCGCCGCCAAGGCGCGCGGAATATCGAGAAAGAAGCCGCCGCCCTCGGCTTGCGGCGCTTCAGTGACGAAGAAATCGGCAATGATCTTTCCTTGCGGCGTGAGTAGCGCACAGAACCGCGCCGTGCCCGGCGCCAAGCCAAGGACGTCGGTGGTGACGAGCCCATGCAGGAATTTGCGGGCGTCGTCGCCGATAACCTTGATGACCCCGCCGTCGGGGAGAAGGGCCGCTTTCATAATTTATGCCTATGCCGGGAGCGCCCGGATCGCAAGGCGCGCATCCCCTGCCTCTCCCCGGTGGGGAGAGGGAGGGGTGAGGGGGTTACGGTATAACGATCTGAAACGTCCGGCCCTCCCCGGATTGCACCGCAATCCGACCTCTGCCCGCTGGCGAGAGATGATGCTCGCCTGCCAGCGCGATGCGCACGCGCCGGCGCAGCTAAGTTAGTTTCAAATAAAGAGGCTTATTGGCGCGACAGCTTGATGGAGAATTCGCCGTTGCGGATGCGCTGACCCAGATTGTCGGCATAACGGGCGGTGGGTTCCTCGCCATAGGTCGCGATCAGTTCGGCGAAAGCCAGAAACAGCGCGGTTTGAGCCAGGCAATCGCCCTCGATGCCGTCATGAGCCGCCTCGGCCCAGGCGTCCTGAAGATAGCCGAGCGCCAGGCGTTTCTGGTCGCTCTCGGCCAAGGCGCCGCGAAGCGTGAGATTCGGTGTCGCTGTTGTCATCCCCGTCGCGTCGGCTTCCGGTTCCCCACGGACCTAACAAGGTCACGTTAGCAGGCCCCGACAGGCCGTTGTGGCCGAACCTTGGGCAGGGTTAATGGGTGAATCGTCAAACTACATTGCGTTTTTGATCGTTGACCCCCGCCTCAACCCTCCCCCTTTTAGGGAGGGCGACGGTGCAGCGAACAAATTCCTCCCCTGAAACGGGGAGGATCAAGGCGGATCGGCCTTAGCGGATTGCGCGTTCAAGCTGCGATGCAAGGCCTACTAATTCGCGTAGCGGGCGGTGATGTCGCGGGCGATCTTGGCGCCTTCTTCCAGATAGCGGCGAATGACGATATCGGCGGCCGCTGTGCAGCTGCGATAGGTCTGCTGAAAGCCGCGATAGCCACGGTTGAAGCTCGCGACCATCTGCTCGCGGCGGGTTCCGCTCGGCGCTTCGGCGTCGATCAGCGCTTGCGCCTCGGTGCGCCATTTCTGGCCTTCGTCGTTGTTACAGATGCCACGCAGGAAATGCAGCGCGCCGAGAATTTCCGACAGTCGCTGCAGGTCGCGATCGTAGGGGGCCGGCATATCCTGTACCGCCGGCGCTGATGGCGCCGATGCTTGCGGCGGCAGCTTGGGCGTGGAAGGCGCCGACGGCCGCGGGGCGCGCCGGTAAGGCGAACCCCAGCTGCCCCAGCCGTTATTGCCCCAGAATTGCGCCTGCGCCGGCACGATGAGCAGGCACAGCGTGAGCGCAACGGCCGGGACGATGCGAGATACGCCCATAGGCGGCAACATAATGCGGACGAAATCCACCGCAAGCCTCATCAAGCCTGATGCAAGTCCTTGATCTTGGCCATCAGCGCCCGAGCGCGATGCGTTCGGCGGCGGCGGCGACGATTTCGGCAAGCCCCTCGGTCGTTTTCAGGCCGGCAAGCTCGCCGGGCTCGCGCCAATGCGCTTCGGCGAGTTCCTCGCTGAGCGCAATCTCGCTGCCGACCCAGCGCGCCGCAAAGGGAAGAATGACGAAGTGGCGTTCGACGCGCCCGGCGGCGTCGCGCACGATCGCCTCGCGGAAGCCGATCAACGCAAGCGGTGCGATCGCAAGCCCGGTCTCCTCGCGCACTTCGCGGATCACCGCTTGTTCTAGGGTCTCGCCGAGTTCGACGCCGCCGCCCGGCAGCGTATAAAGTCCGTGCGCCGGCGGGCGCGCGCGCCGGACGATCAGCACCCGGCCGTCGCGGAATATCGCCGCGCTCACCGCCAGATAGGGCCGCGTTGGATAAGTCCGCGCGATATTGCTGTTGCTCATTAAACTGATGCCCGATCCGTCTTATATCAGGGACATCGCCAGGGAAACTGGACCAGCATGTGCGGACGTTACGTCATTTTCTCCACGCCGGAGGCGATCCGGGCGTTGTTCCGCTACGGCGAGCAGCCGAATTTTCCGCCGCGCTACAATATCGCTCCGACCCAGCCGATCCCGATCGTTCGGCTTGTCGACGGCAAGCCGTCGTTCGCGCTGATGCGCTGGGGCCTGTTGCCGTCCTGGGTCGAGGAGCCGA
>JBPYFG010000104.1:0-4231 GCA_051986365.1 Xanthobacteraceae bacterium | reverse complement strand
ACGCCGATGTGTTGCGCTCCCGCCGACTAATGCCGCTGGTAACGGAAGGATTTGCTTCGAGCCTAACCGAAGCGGCCACGCGTTTTGCGCTCACCCATCCGGCGATAGGCGCCATCCTTGTTGGTATGGCAACGTCCCAACAGTTCGAGGATGCGCTTGCTGCGGTCCAAAAGGGCCCGCTGCCGCCTGCCGCGCTCGAGCGGCTGACAACATTACGGCAAGCATTCGCCGGCGAACCACGGTGATCCACTGAGAGACTGTCGGCCGGGGAGGCAACCGTGCCGTCTGATGTCTGCTTTTGGGGGCAAAGCGGACATCGATCCGAAAAGCCGCAATGTCCGCTTTCCCAGAATTGGCAGAACGGCAAATAATTGAGAATAATAGTGCGTACAAAAGCGTATAACCATAAAAATCCGTCGAAAGTCGAAAACTCCGCGCCAAATATTCCGAAAATTGAGATCGGCTCACTCTGGTTTGCTATTATCGCCGAAAGAGGCGGCCTCTGTGGGAGGAAGGCAATGGAATGGTTCAAGCAGAAAACATCCATAGCAGGTGTTCAAGTTTCCAATTGGATGATCGTTCTTGGCGCGATCATCATAGTCTTGCTCATCGTTCAAAATTCCCACTAAGCGGGGCCAGAACGCCTCCGCCGCGCCTCGTTTTTCGTGAGCAGCTTGACCAAGCGATAGGCCGACGCAACGGCATCATTAGAATGCTCGAATGATTGCCTTTGTTAGATTCGCGAACTGGTTTGCGGACGAATAGAGGGGTAGCCAATGTTGGTTAGGTGGTTAGTCGGGTTGGCGGTTGTCGCGTTGCTATTCACTTCCTCGGCTCTCGCTATAGAGCATACTCGAGAGGACGCGATTAAATTATGCAAGGACTATGTTCATGAGAACCCTGTCACCGAAAAATGCATCAACGATCAACTCGCGACTTTGCCCCTTATAGGTTGTTACGAGCGCGTCTACGATGCCGCCCATGTTGCAGCACATAAGAGGCAGCTTGTCGTGCGGGCGACGCTTTCGGTAAAGTCTGCACCGCCGGAATGGCAAACAACTAAGGTCCATCCCAGTGTCGCGACAGGCGATCTCAAAATGTGGGTCAGTGGTAGAAAGCAAAGCTTCGATTCGTCCGGCAACTGCGGCGTCCAAGGCGATGGCTTGTTTTGCCTCGGTTCGCTTTCGGCTGCCGAAGCAGATGAATGCCGTTCCACAGGAGACGGGGTTCGCCAGTGTCGGATCGTCTCGAACGACGGCTCATTTCAAGTTGAGCGCAGGGCAGCAGGCGTATTGGTCACCATCCGTCAGCACCTCGAGCTCGTACAGGCTCCCTATGACGGCGGCCCGTTCCTGTATTTGAGTCCCACGAATAGGGAAAACCACGATTTTCTACTACCAAAGGCGACGCCCGAGGTCTGTGGCTGAAGCCCACTCAAGAACGAATGCCCAACTCCTCTGACTCCACACCAGCCTTGCTTACCGGAAAAATCGAACTGCTTACCGGACGCTTACCGGGTCAAATCGGTGGTCGAGGGGATCAATGCCAAGTCCTTGATTTTGTTGGTAGATGAACTTGGACACACGAACCCGAACTAGCTGATCTACGCCAGGTGTTCTATCAGCCCGACAAGCAGCAGGCGCTCGCCGATTTCGCGCGCTTGAGCAATGCGCGCTGGCTCGCCGCCAACCCGACAGCAAAGATCGGCGAACTGCCGGCAGTCGAGCGCGCAAACGGCAAGCCCGCCTTCCTGCGCTTCGCCTTTGAAAATCCACGCAAGGCGCAGCAAGCCTATGAAGTCGGCGCGCTCGGGGTGGATTCCGACAAAGACGGCAACGATTTCGTTCTTGATGTCGTGATGACCGGCAATAGCAAGGCGGCATTGGATCGCGCCGACGCCGCCTACACCGCGTTCCTCAAGGCACGTTGAGTGGTCATTGGCCTGGTTCGTCGTCATTGCCGGGCGTAGCTGTTGGTGACGAAGTGTGGCCCGCTTGCGCGGCCTCGCGGGCGCTGTCATTTATCAATGGAATGAATTTTGCCGGAAACGCCTGATGCTCGATAAATTGGACAACAAGCCGGGCAGAGCGATCGATCCCGCCTTGCTTTCGCGTTTTGCCGCTATTGTCGGGGACAGATACGCCATCACCGATCCAGCCGCACAGGCGCCCTATCTCGTCGAAATGCGCGATTTGTTTCGCGGCCATTCGCCGATGGTGCTGCGGCCGGGAACGGTCGCCGAAGTCTCCGCCATTCTTAAGCTCGCCGACGAGACCGTAACGCCGATCGTGCCGCAGGGCGGCAATACCGGACTGGTCGGCGGCCAGATTCCGCATCACAACGAGATCGTTCTTTCGCTCAACCGGCTCGACCGCATCCGCGAGGTCGATCCGACGTCCTACACCATCACCTGCGAGGCCGGCGTCACCTTGCAGCGTGCGCGCGAGGCGGCCGCCGCGGTCGACCGGCTCTATCCGCAGCTCCTCCCCTCCGAAGGCACCTGCACCATCGGCGGCAATCTCGCCACCAATGCCGGCGGCACCGCGGCGATCGCGCACGGCATCGCCAGGTCGCATGCACTCGGCCTCGAAGTGGTGCTGGCCGACGGGCGCGTGCTCAACAACCTCAACAAGTTGAAGAAGGACAATACCGGCTACGATCTGAAAAACCTTTTCATCGGCGCCGAAGGCACGCTTGGCGTCATCACCGCGGCGGTGCTGCGCCTGGTGCCACGGCCGCGCTCGGTCGAGACCGCCTTTGCCGGCGTCGCTTCGGCCGAGGCCGCGCTCGACCTCCTCGGCATCGCGCAGGACCGCACCGGCGGCGACGTCACGAGCTTCGAGATCATGACGCGCCAAGGCATCGAGCTGGTGCTGCGCTACGGCCAGGGCTGCCGCGATCCGCTCGCTGCGCCGCATCCGTGGTACGTGCTGATGGAATTGTCGTCACAGCGGCGTGACGGCTTACGCGAGGTGCTCGAAGCGGTGCTCGCTGAGGGCCTCGAGCGCGGGCTCGTCCTCGACGCCACCATCGCCGACAGCATCGAACAGAACAAAGCGTTCTGGCGCGTGCGCGAAATGTTCGGCGAGGTCCAGCGCTTTGCCGGCGGCTCGATCAAGCACGATATTTCCGTGCCGGTCGCCGCCGTGCCGGCCTTTATCCGGGAGGCCAATGCCGCGGTGACGGCGCTCATTCCCGGCGCGCGGCCGCTGCCTTTCGGTCATCTCGGCGACGGCAACATCCACTACAATGTCAATCAGCCGATCGGCACCGACAAAGCCGAGTTTCTCAAGCGCTGGGACGAGGTCAACGCCGCCGTGTTCGCGGTGGTGAAGAAATACGACGGCTCGATTTCGGCCGAGCACGGCGTCGGGGTGATGAAGCGCGATCTACTGCCGACGGTGAAAGATCCGGTCGCGCTCGATCTGATGAAGAGCCTCAAGCACCTTCTCGATCCGAAAGGAATATTGAATCCGGGCAAGGTGATTTAAGCCTCGTCATGCCCGCGCTTGGCGCGGGCATCCACGTCTTTGAATGCCGTGTTAAGACGTGGATGGCCGGAACAAGTCCGGCCATGACGAACAAGTATGGATTCAACTGACGACCCGAGACTAAAAACAATGGCACAGCAGACGCAAACCACCCAAGATACATCTCAAGACATCCTCTACGACCTGCGCGACGGTATCGGCTGGATCACGTTCAATCGCCCGCAGGCGCGCAATGCCTTTACCTTCGCGATGTATGAGCGGCTCGCCGCAATTTGTGACGAAGCCAATCGTGATCACGCGATCAAGGTGCTGGTGCTCCAGGGCGCCGGCGACAAAGCCTTCGCCTCCGGCACCGACATCAATCAGTTTCGCGCCTTCACCACGCCGCAGCACGCGCTCGAATACGAATCGCGCATCGATCGCGTGCTCACACAGCTCGAACAATGCCGGGTGCCGACCATTGCTGCGATTACCGGCGCCTGCACCGGCGGCGGCGCCGGCATCGCCGCTTGCTGCGATCTGCGCATCGGCACCAAGACCACGCGGATCGGATTTCCGATCGCGCGCACGCTCGGCAATTGTCTGTCGATGTCGAGCATCAGCCGGCTGACCGCTTTGGTCGGGCCGGCACGCGTGAAGGATCTGATTTTCACCGCGCGGCTAGTTGAGGCCGAGGAAGCCGCCGGTCTCGGGCTCCTCAACGAGATCGTCGAGGATTTGCCGGCGCTGCAAAAACGCGC
>JBPYFG010000103.1:0-5806 GCA_051986365.1 Xanthobacteraceae bacterium | reverse complement strand
CGCCGGGCGATTCTGGCGCGGCTGGCCCTGGGTGAGACCTCGGTCACCGAACTCGCCAAGCCATTCGCCATGAGCCTTCCGGCGGTTTCCAAACACCTCAAGGTGCTGGAGCGCGCCGGCCTGATCGCGCGCGGACGCGAGGCGCAATGGCGGCCCTGCCGCATCGAGCCGCGCGCGCTCAAGGACATCGACGACTGGCTCAACCATTATCGTCGCTTTTTCGACGAGAGTTTCGATCGGTTGGATGCCTATCTGCAAAAGCTGCAAGCGCAAGCCCAAGCCAGAGACCAAGGCAAAGACCAAGCTAAGCACCGCGACCAGAAGCGTATTGAGGAGCGTAGCAATGACGAGCCAAACGCGACGAGCAGAAAAAATCGCCCAACCAAGCGGCGTCTATCTTGAGCGCGATCCGCGTGCAATCGTAGGCACGCGCGAATTTTCCGCGCCGCGAGCGCTGGTCTTCGCCGCCTGGACCGATCCAAAGCATCTGGCGCAATGGTGGGGACCGTTTGGTTTCACCACGACCACTTTTAGTTTCGATTTCCGGCCGGGCGGGATTTGGCGCTTTGTCATGCATGGCCCCGACGGCCGCGATTATCAGAACAAGATCACGTTCGAAGAGATCGTGCCGCCGCAGCGCATCGTCTATCGCCACGGCGGCGGCGACGATGTGGAACCGGTGCAGTTTCGCACCACGGTCATCCTCGAGGATCTCGGCGGCCGCACCCGCGTGACGTGGCGCGGTGAGTTCCCGTCGGCGGCCGAGCGCAATCGCGTCATCAAAGAATACGGCGCCGATAAGGGGCTCGAGCAATGCATGGCTCGGCTTGCAGAATTTGTGGCCACCAATGTTGTTTGATCGGGCAATCGATTCGGCTCGGCGCGCAATCGGCGACCGCCATATGTCCGCCGTGTTTGAATCGATAAGGTTCGGCAATCCGGCGCGCAGCGTCTTTAGCCCTCATGCGTGAGCGCGCTCCGGCTTCTTAGTTCCATGCGAACTCCCGTAAAACTGCTAACAGGAGATCATGATGAAGGTTCAACCCTATCTGTTTTTCGACGGCCGCTGTGACGAGGCGCTCAACTTCTACAAGAAGGCGATCGGCGCCGAGGTGAAAATGCTGATGCGCTGGAAAGATAGTCCTGACAAAAGCATGTGCGTGCCGGAAAACGCCGAAAAAGTTATGCACGCGCAATTCCAGGTCGGCGATACGACGATCATGTCATCGGACGGCCGCAATAGCGGCAAACCGAAATTTGAAGGCTTCGCGCTGTCGATAGCGGCCACAAATGAAGCGGACGCCGACAAGAAGTTCGCCGCTCTCGCCGACGGCGGCCAGGTGACGATGCCGCTTGCCAAAACCTTCTTCTCGCCGCGTTTCGGCATGGTCGCCGACAAATTCGGCGTGCACTGGATGGTGCTCGTTGCGCAAGGCTGACGCGAGAGCGATGCTGCCGGAGAACAAACATGACCACCCAAACCAAAACGGCCGACTTCGTCATCACGCGCGTGTTCGACGGGCCGCCCGAGCTGTTGTGGAAATGCTTCACAGAGCCGGAGCGCATGAAGGAATGGTTTGGGCCCAAGGGCTCGGTCGTGGTCGCCGCTAAAATGAATTTGCGCGTCGGCGGCACCTATCACGGCGCCATGCGCGGTCCAGATGGCAAGGTCATGTGGGCCAAATTTGTGTATCGCGAGGTCACGCCGCCGCGCCGTCTGGTCTGGGAACATTCGTTCTCGGACGAAGCCGGCGGTCTGACGCGGCATCCGCTCAGCCCAACATGGCCGCTGCGGCTCCTGACCACGGTGACGTTGCACGATGCGCCGGGCGGCAAGACCTCGCTCACGCTGACCTGGTCGCCGTTCGATGCAACCGCGCAAGAGCAGAGCACCTTCGACGCAGCGCATGACGGCATGCGCGGCGGCTGGGGTGGCTCGTTCGAACGGCTGGATGCCTATCTCGCCAGTTACAAATAACGCTCGTCAAGCGGAGGCCCTCATGCCGATCGCCAAACAGAAAATCACGCCATGCCTATGGTTCGATACGCAAGCCGAGGAGGCGGCGAAGTTCTACACCACGATCTTCAAGAATTCGCGCATCAATAAAGTCAGCCGCTACACCGAAGCCGGGCGCGATATCCACGGCAAAGAGGCCGGCTCGGTGCTGACTGTCGAGTTCGAACTGGAAGGTCAGCCCTTCACCGCGCTCAACGGTGGGCCGCATTTTAGGTTCAACGAAGCTGTCTCGTTTCAGGTCATGTGCGCGGGTCAGGACGAGGTCGACTATTTCTGGCAAAAACTTGGTGATGGCGGTCAAGAAGGCCAGTGCGGCTGGCTCAAGGACAAATTCGGCGTCTCTTGGCAGGTCGTGCCGCAGGTTTTGCCGCAAATGCTGACTGATGGCGACCGCGCAAGGCGCGAGCGAGCCATGAGCGCGCTCATGGCCATGAAGAAATTCGACGTGGCGGCGCTGCAGCGCGCCTTTGCCGGGCCAGCGTGAACGCAAACAAGCGCCAGACGAGTAATTGCAAAACAGCGAGCCGCGGAAAAATACGATACAGGAGCTGATCATGCCCGCCACCGCAGACGCGACCAAAACCGCCGAGCGCGAAATCACGATTACCCGCGTCTTCAATGCGCCCCGCGCGCTGGTGTTCAAGGCGTGGACCGATGCCCATGAGCTTGCGCAATGGTGGGGACCCAAAGGGTTCAGCAATCCGGTTTGCGAGCTTGATGTCCGGGTCGGCGGCGCGATCCGCATCCACATGCGCAGCCCCGACGGCAGCGTCTATCCAATGAGGGGCGAATTCCGCGAAATCGTCCCGCCGGAGCGGCTCGTCTTCACCAATATTGCTGTGGACGCGGCGGACAAACCGATTATCGAAGGGCTAACGACGGTCACGTTCACCGAACGCGGCGGCAAGACAATGATGACATTGCATACCCGTGGCCGCGCTGTGGTCGACTATGCTGTCGGCTATCTGCAAGGGATGGAAATGGGCTGGAGTGGAAGCATCGACAAGCTCGAATCGCTGCTGGCGCGCGCCGGTTAGGCCGCGCGGGCGATCTAGCCGTTTTACGGCAAACGCAATTTTGAGTTGCTGAGTTGCCAGCCACCCCTCCGCCATTTGCTGGCGCGTCCTTGATCTCAATCAAATTGCCGCGGCGTGAGAATCGGGTAGGTTCTGGCGCCACTATTTTGAGGTCCATGCCATGCGCGACGGTTTCCCACATTCCGTTGCTGTTAGCCTTGGCTTAGCTCTGGCGTTTGCATTGTCGTTACTTGTATTCGTTGCATGGGGTGGACTTTTGCATTGAGAAACCCCGCTGGGTCACAAGATGCTGTTGCAAATCGTTGTCGTGATTGCCTTTGGCGGGCTCTGCTTTGGCTGCGGCTATCTCGTTGGCTTCATCGTGACGCGCAACAAATGGCGCGATGAAATGATCAAGCGTGGCGTCGCTCGCTACAATTGGCAGACCGGCAAATGGGAATGGGGCGAACCGCCAAAAGCATATTGAATGGCCCGCGCGCCGCCGCATTTCTCGCCACGGAGGTCTTGGAGCGCGTTACCTTTTGGCTAGAATTTCCTCAATGCGATCTAATAGCTCGTACGACTCGGTGAGCGTCTCTAAAGCTTGCTGTTTTGTAAGATCGATCTCGCGTCGAATGCGCTCGCGTTTGTGCGCGTGAATACTGGCGAGTGCAATCCAGTAAGGAACGGGTCGGTTTGGAGCCTCCGGGAGCATTGCCATACTCCGAGATGCAACAATCAAGATTTTATTTCGCGCATGCCGGTCGTCAAGTATGCGCGGGAATGTCGCGCTACCTCATCGGCCGGACTGAACAATTCGTCCCGCTTTATCGCGGACGCGATAAAATACCGGTATGGACCGAGTGACGGCTGCCTTGCCGCGGTTCCAGGCGCCATACGCGCCAGCCGACGAAGAACTGGCGGCCAAATTTTTGACGGACGTGCCGCGCGATGGCGCCGCGGAACGCCGGGTCGACGCGCGCGCGCGGCGCCTGATCGAGGCGATCCGCGCCAAGATCGGCGGCTTGGGCGGCGTCGAGGATTTCCTGCACGCGTTCTCGCTCACCACCAAGGAGGGCTTGGCGTTGATGGTGCTGGCCGAGGCGCTCCTTCGCGTACCCGATGCTGCGACCGCGGACCGGCTGATCGAGGATAAGCTTTCCGCCGGGCGCTGGCTCGACGGCGATGTCAAATCGACGGCGCTTCTGGTCTCGGCTTCGGCCTGGACGCTCGGCATTGCCGCACGCGTCATCCATCCCGCCGAGACGCCGCAAACCATCCTCGACAATGTCGTGCGCCGGATCGGGCTTCCCGCCATGCGGGCGGCAACGCGTCAGGCGATGCGGCTTCTCGCTTCGCATTTTGTGATTGGCCGCAGCATCGAGGAGGCGTTGCACCGCGCCAAGACGCATGCCCAGTTTTCCTATTCCTTCGACATGCTCGGCGAAGGCGCGCGGACGCGCGCCGATGCCGAGAGTTATTTCGAAGCCTATGCCGGCGCCATTACCGCAATCGGCGCCGATGCCGCGAGCAAAAACCAGCGCCGCCGGCCAGGAATCTCGGTCAAGCTTTCGGCGCTGCATCCGCGCTATCAGGCGATCTCGCGCGAGCGCGTGCTCCAAGAATTGACGCCGCGCCTTATCGCGCTGGCGCGGCTCGCCAGAGACCACGATCTGCAGTTCACAGTCGATGCCGAGGAGGCGGATCGCCTCGAACTGTCGCTCGACGTCATCGCCGCAGCGCTGGGCGACCGCGCCCTCGCAGGCTGGGATGGATTTGGCTTAGCGGTGCAGGCCTATCAGAAGCGCGCGCCCGCCGTTATTGCCTGGGTCGAGGCGGTGGCGGCGGCGACAAATCGCAAGCTCACCGTGCGGCTGGTAAAGGGCGCCTATTGGGACAGCGAGATCAAATGCGCTCAGGAGCGTGGCCTCGCCGAATATCCGGTCTTTACCCGTAAGGCGATGACCGATCTTTGCTACATGGCCTGCGTCAAACGATTATTGGCCGCGCGCAACCGGCTGTTTCCGCAATTCGCCACGCACAATGCCTTGACCGTGGCGAGCGTCATCGAAGATGCCGGCGGCATCGACGGCTTCGAGTTCCAGCGGCTCTACGGCATGGGCGAAGCGCTTTATGAGGCGCTGCTCGCCGAATTTCCGGATGTCGCCTGCCGCGTTTATGCGCCGGTCGGCGGCCACCGCGATCTGTTGGCTTATCTGGTGCGCCGGCTTCTGGAGAATGGCGCGAATTCTTCGTTCGTCTCGGCCGCCGCCGATCCCGGCATCCCGGTCGACGAAATCCTGCGCCGCCCGCAACACTGGATCGGCGCGCCGGCGCAGGCGCGCAACCGCAAGATTCCGCTGCCGCGCGACATTTTCATGCCGCAACGGCGCGCCGCCGCTGGCATCGATTTCGGCGATCGCGCGAGTCTGGACGCGCTCATCAGCGACGTTCGCGGCGCCGCAGCGACGCGCGCGGAAGCCGCGCCACTTGTCAATGGCGTCACGCTCCCTGGCATCGCGCGCCAAGTCCGCTCGCCGATCGACAACGGCGCGATCGGTGTGGTCCACGAAGCCGACGCGGCGATCGGCGATGCGGCCGTTACCGCCGCGGCGGACGGCTTTCCGTCGTGGACCGCATGGCCGATCGAGCAACGCGCCGCGGCGCTCGAACGCGCGGCCGACCGGCTGCAATCCGATCGCGGCCGGCTGCTCGCTTTGCTGCAAAACGAGGCCGGCAAAACGCTCGACGACGCGCTCGCCGAATTGCGCGA
>JBPYFG010000102.1:0-6951 GCA_051986365.1 Xanthobacteraceae bacterium | reverse complement strand
GTCCAAGCGGCCCAATTCAACAATTCTCGCCTGTATTATCGGTGCAATGATCATTTGGGCGACGCGGGTTCCCCGCGTAATCTCGAAGTTTTCTGCGCCCAAATTGACGAGTATCACCTGTATTTCGCCCCGATAATCGGCATCGATGGTTCCTGGTGAATTCAACACCGTGACGCCGTGACGAAGCGCAATGCCTGATCGTGGGCGGATCTGACCTTCATGGCCGGGGGGCAAAGCAATAGCGATGCCGGTCGGGATCATCACGCGCTCGCCCGGCGCAATCGTGACCGCGGTGCCGGCAGGCACCGCCGCGAGAAGGTCGAGTCCGGCGGCGCGATCGCTCTGATAGGCCGGCAGCGGTAGATCCGCCGCGTGAGGCAAGCGAACGATACGAAGCTCGGCGTTCATGGCTTTGCCCTATCGAGCGCCGCGGCAATCCGCTCGATCAGCCTGCGCGCGACCTGATCCTTGGCTTGCGGCGGCCAGGATTCGACACCGCTTCCAGTGACGAGATGCACGGTGTTTACATCACCGCCCATGACTCCGCTTTCGGCGGAAACATCGTTGGCGACGATCCAGTCGCAGCCTTTTTTGATCCGCTTTGCCTCGGCATTGGCAATGACATCGTCGGTTTCCGCGGCAAAGCCCACTACCAGATGCGGGCGCCCGGAGGTGCGGTGGGCGACGCTAGATAAAATGTCCGGGTTTTCCGTCAGTTTGAGCGTCGGCGTCCGTCCCGGTTGTTTCTTTATCTTGCTTACGCTCTCGCTCTCGCTCCGCCAGTCAGCTACCGCGGCGGCGAAAATGGCGGCATCCGTGGGAAGCGCGGCTTCGACCGCCTCGAACATCTGCTGCGCGGTCTCCACTTTGACCACGGCGATCCCGGCAGGGTCCGGCAGATTGACCGGGCCGCTGACCAGCACGACATCGGCGCCGGCCGCCGCCGCCGCCGCCGCAATGGCATGGCCCTGCTTACCTGAGGACCGATTGGCGATGTACCGCACCGGATCGATCGGCTCGTGGGTCGGGCCGGAGGTGACGATGATGCGTTTGCCGGCGAGCACGGCCCCGCGCTGCAAGATGCTCCCGACGGCAGCAGCGATTTCCAGCGGCTCGGCCATGCGGCCCAATCCGGCTTCGCCGCGCTCGGCCATCTCCCCGGAATTGGGTCCGACGACGCGCACACCGTCGGCGGTCAGCTGCGCCAGATTGCGCGCGGTGGCCTTGGCTGCCCACATTCGCGGATTCATCGCCGGCGCGACTAGGATTGGCCGATCCGTCGCCAGCAGAACCGTGCTCGCCAGATCGTCGGCGTGACCCCCGGCCATTTTGGCCAGGAGGTCGGCGGTCGCCGGTGCCACAACAATGAGATCGGTATCGCGGGCAAGCCGGATGTGACCGACGTCGAATTCGCTTTGCGGATCGAACAGATCGGTAAAGGCGCGCTCGCCGGTAAGCGCGCCCGCGACGAGCGGGGTGACAAAATGCTGTGCGGCCGCGGTGAGAATGCAGCGCAGCCGCACCCCACGCTCCTGCAGGCGGCGCATCAGATCGAGCGATTTATAGGCGGCGATGCCGCCGCCAATAATGAGGAGAATGCGCGGTCCGTCTTCGCTCGGCGTCGTGGCCTTGTGTTTTGACGATGCGGCGGGCGTGAACCGGACGGCGGCGCTAGGCTCAGGTTCCGCCGCGGCTTCGCGCAAGATGATCCGGACCTCGTCTTCCATGGATCGGCCGTGGCGTGCCGCACGCAGCCGCAGCAGCTTCTTCAGCGTCTCGTCGAGTCGGCGAATGGTCAGGCTGGCCAAGCGGGTACCAAAGCGGTTTTATCATTACCCAGCTGTAGCTTAGCAGCATGATGCCTGCATTGCAATCAATGCAATCAGTTTGTCCAATCAGTGCCGGACCGCAAACCATAGCAACAGCGCCGCGATGATCCACAACGCAGCGATTACCCAGCGTCCGCGCCGGGCTTCGGTCTTGTCGAGTTCGGCGATGGTCTGCGGCGACAGCACGAGCCCGTCGCGTGTCATTTCATCGAGCTGGTCGAGCACGCGGGCGCCGCGGGTTAGCAGGCCCGGCGCATGGCCGACGAAGCGGCCGAGTTCGGCGGCGCCAAGCGCGGCGCTTTCGAGCTTACCGGCAGCGCCGAGATGGCGCTCCATCCATTCGCGCACCACCGGCTCCGCCGTGTGCCACATGTCGAGCTTGGGATCGAGCGTGCGCGCCACGCCCTCCACCACGACCATGGTTTTTTGCAACAGCAACAATTCCGGCCGCGTGCGCATGTCGAACAGGCCGGTGACCTCGAACAACAGCGCCAATAGCCGTGCCATCGAAATGTCCTCGGCGGTGCGATTGTGGATTGGCTCCCCGATGGCGCGGATCGCCTGCGCGAAATCTTCGATCGAATGCCGCGGCGGCACATAGCCGGCCTCGAAATGAACCTCGGCGGTGCGGTGGTAGTCGCGGATGATGAAGCCATGCAGGATTTCGGCGAGGAACAGGCGTTCCTTGATGCCGAGCCGCCCCATGATGCCGAAATCGACCGCGATCAGCCGGCCCTCGTCATCGACGAACAGGTTGCCCGGATGCATGTCGGCGTGAAAGAAGCCGTCGCGCAGAGCATGGCGCAGGAAAGTTTGAATCAGCGCGCGCGCCAGCTGCGCCAGGTCGAAACCCTTAGCCTGCAGCCGCGCCCGGTCTGACAGCGGCGTCGCATCGATCCATTCCAGCGTCAGCACTTCCTTGCTGGTGCGGTCCCAATCGACTTCCGGGACGCGAAACTCGGGATCGGCCTTGGTGTTTTCCGCCATTTCGGAAAGCGCCGCCGCCTCCAGACGAAAATCCATCTCTACCATCACCGTGCGGCGGAGCGTGTCGACGACCTCGATCAGACGCAGCCGGCGGGCCTCGGCGGAAGCGTTCTCGGCGTGCTGTGCAGCAAAGGTGAATGCGGCGAGATCGGCGTGAAAGCGGCGTTCGACGCCGGGACGCAAAATCTTTACGGCGACCGCGCGGGTGCCGGTCGCGGTTGCAACGGTGGCCCGATGCACTTGCGCAATCGAGGCAGCGGCAACGGGCGGGCCGAAGGTTGCGAAAACCGACCCGACCGGCTTGTCGAAGGACGCAGCGATCGCCGCCTCGGCTTCGCTTTGCGGAAACGGCGGCATGCGATCCTGCAAGCTCTCAAGATCGCGCGCCAGCGCGGCGCCGACCACGTCGGGCCGGGTGGCGAGAAATTGCCCGAGCTTGACATAGCTCGGGCCGAGCTTGGTCAGCGCCGCCGACAGCCGCGTTTCCGCCGGACCGGTGGTGCGCCGCTCCAACAGCCGCGCCATTCGTATGAGCGGGCGGGCCCCGGCCGGCGCCACCATCGGATCGATGATGCCGAACACGCCTTCGCGGGCGAACACGAAGCCGGCGCGGGCGAGCCGTACGAGATGCGCCGGAGCCGAGATCACAAACGCCAGCCGGAGTGCAACGTCACAATGCCGCCACTCATCGTCTGGAACGAAACGCGGGCGAAACCTGCCGCGCGCAACATCGCGGCAAAGGCTTGTGGCTTGGGAAAGCGGCGGATGGATTCCACGAGATAACGGTAGGATTCGGCGTCTCCGGCCACGAGCCGGCCCAGCATCGGAATGACGTTGAACGAATAGAAATCATAGAGCCGATCAAGCGCAGGAACGTCAACCGACGAGAATTCCAGGCAGACGAATTTGCCGCCGGTCTTGAGCACGCGAAAAGCTTCGGCCAGCGCGCGTTCGATGCGCGGCACATTGCGGATGCCGAAGGCGATCGTCGCCGCGTCGAAACTGCGGTCGGCAAACGGCAGCGCTTCGGCATTGGCCTCGGCGAATGTAACCACGGTGTCGGCGTCGTACAGCGACGCGCGCTCGCGTCCCACTTCAAGCATGTTGGGATTGATATCGCAGACGGTGACGCGGGTCTGCGCGCTGCCAGCCTCGATAAGGCGAAAGGCGATATCGCCAGTGCCGCCGGCAATATCGACCACCGAAAACGGCGCCGCTCGCGGCGGATCAACCGCCGTCACCAGCGCATCCTTCCAGGGCCGATGCAGCCCGAACGACATCAGGTCGTTCATCAGATCGTAGCGGCGCGCGACGCTGTGAAAAACGTCGTTGACCAGAGCCTGCTTGGCCGCAAGCGGCACCCGTTTGGCGCCGAATTGGGCGGTTTCTGCCATCGCTGCCGACCTCGCTTTCGTAACCATAGCGCGGCCCGCCGGGGCAGGCTATGTCTTTGAAATTAACCACGTTGCAGCGGCGACCTTAGACCAGCAATGCCCGAGCTTCCGGAAGTGGAAACGGTCCGCCGCGGCCTCGAAGCGGCGATGGATGGCGAACGCATCAGGCGCGTCGAGGTTCGGCGGCCCGATCTGCGCTGGCCGTTGGCGAAGGACTTTGCGCAACGGCTCCGCGGCAAGCGGGTGATCGGCGTCGGCCGCCGCGCCAAATATCTGCTGGTCGATTTATCGTCGGGCGACGTCCTTATAATGCATCTCGGCATGTCGGGATCGTTTCACGTGTTTCTCGGCCAAGAGAAGCGACCAGACAAGCATCTCGGCCGTTATTACCACGAGCGCAGCAAAGACCTCGCCCACGATCACATCGTTTTCTATTTGGTGTCGGGTGCCAGCGTTACCTTCAACGATCCGCGCCGCTTCGGTTCGATGAAACTTGTTGCCCGTGAAGCGCTCGACCGTGAGCCGTTATTGCGTGGGCTTGGTCCTGAACCGCTCGGCAATGCGTTTGATGCCGCGATGCTGGCGGCGGCCTGCCGCGGAAAAAAGACGAGCCTCAAAGCGGCATTGCTCGATCAGCGCGTCGTCGCCGGGCTCGGCAACATCTACGTCTGCGAAGCGCTGCACCGCGCCCACTTATCGCCGAAGCGGCGTGCGTCGACGCTCGCTGAACGCAACAGCGCACCGAACGAGCGCGCCGCGCGGTTGGTCGACGGCATCAAGGCGGTGTTGACGCAAGCGATCAAGGACGGCGGTTCGTCGCTGCGCGATCACCGGCTCACCGACGGCGAGCTCGGCATGTTTCAGCATCACTTCCGCGTTTACGATCGCGCCGGCGAACCATGCCGCACTCCGGGCTGCGGCGGTACCATCAAGCGCATCGTCCAGAACGGCCGCTCGACCTTCTATTGCCCGGTGTGCCAGAAATGACGTTTCGGAGGAATCCAGAGGACTCATGAGCGAGACCGTCATTGTCGAGACCCGCGGCCGCGTCGGCCTGATCCGGCTCAACCGCCCGCAAGCGCTCAACGCGCTCAACAGCGCTGTGATGCGCGAACTCGCTCAGGCGATCGACGCGTTTGAGGCCGACACCAATATCGGCTGCATCGTCATCACCGGCTCCGACAAGGCCTTTGCCGCCGGCGCCGATATCAAGGAAATGGCCAGCAAGACTTTTACCGACGCCTTCCTCGGCGATTTCATCGGAACGTGGCATCGCGTCGCCGATGCCCGCAAACCGGTCGTCGCCGCGGTCGCTGGCTTTGCGCTCGGCGGCGGCTGCGAGCTTGCCATGCAATGCGATCTCGTCATCGCCGCGGACAATGCCAAATTCGGTCAGCCGGAAATCAAGCTTGGCATCATTCCCGGCATCGGCGGCACCCAGCGCCTCACGCATGCGGTGGGCAAAGCCAAGGCCATGGATTTGATCCTGACCGGGCGGATGATGGACGCACAAGAAGCCGAGCGGGCCGGTCTCGTGGCGCGCATCGTGCCGCTGCAAAACCTGCTCGACGAAGCAATCAAAGTCGCCGCGACAATCGCGGCGATGTCGCTGCCTTCAGTGCTGGCGGCGAAAGAGGCCGTCAATCGCGCCTTCGAAACGTCGCAAGCGGAGGGCGTGCGCTTCGAGCGGCGCGTGTTTCACTCCTTGTTCGCAACCCGCGACCAGAAGGAAGGCATGGCGGCCTTTATCGAGAAACGGTCGCCGAAGTTCGACAACAAATAGGCGTTCGCGCCACCAGCTGGGAGGATACCGACATGCCAGACAACCTTCGCTTCTCGAATCCGGACGCCATCGCCAAGCCGCCGGGCTATAGCCATGTCGTCGAAGCGATCGGACCGGGACGCCTGGTTTATTTTGCTGGCCAGCTGGGCATGGATAAATCTGGCAAAATGGGCGGCAGTGCCCGCGATCAGATGGAGCTGGCGTTCCAGAACTTAAAGGCGGCTCTCGTTTCGGTCGGCGCCGGTTTCGAGCATCTCGTCAAGGTCAACAACTATATCGTCAATATCGGCGCCAATATCGCGCAATTCCGCGAAGTGCGGGACAAGTACGTCAACACCGCTGCGCCGCCGGCGAGCACTACGATCGGCGTGCCGGAGCTGGCGCGCCCGGGCGCTTTGTTCGAGATCGAGGCGGTCGCGATACTGCCGTCGAAATGAGGCTCGCCGCGGTGGATTGAAGCCAGCGTAGGGTGGCATCGCGCCGGCAACACGCGTGGCGCATGAGCAAAACCGTTCACGCGCGGCCCACGCTGAAGCAAGAGCGCAGACGATCTTGCCCGCCCTAGAATTGACTGACCACGGAACCGCAAAAGCTCCGGCAACTTGGCGATGTTTGCCGCAACAGGTTTGCTGCTGAGTCGACGAGCCGCAACTCCGGCTCTATATTGACGGCATGCTCAGCGACGACGAGCTTGAACGCTACGCACGCCACATTGTGCTCCGCGAGGTCGGTGGACCGGGGCAGGCGGCGCTGCGCCGCGCGCGCGTGCTGGTTATCGGCGCTGGCGGGCTTGGCGCGCCGGTGCTGCTCTATCTCGCTGCCGCCGGGGTTGGCGCGCTCGGCGTCGTCGATGACGACGTCGTCACGTTGTCGAATTTGCAACGCCAGGTCATTCACGCCACGCCCGATATCGGCGCGCCGAAGGTCGAGACCGCGGCGGCGACAATCCGACGGCTCA
>JBPYFG010000101.1:0-2182 GCA_051986365.1 Xanthobacteraceae bacterium | reverse complement strand
GGGTGTGCGCCGTGACAAGGCGGCGCTTTCCGGTGGGTGCAAGCCCCACCCGGCGATTCGCTCCAGCCGGAAGCAATCGGAGCAGTCATGGAGGTAACGAAATGGCTGAAGCCTTCGATTAGCGTGTCACGAATTGGTGACTGCGCGAGTGTGCAGGCTGCAACGCGAGTGAACGCCGTGCAAGCCTCGAAAAGGACGATGTGCAGGCCGACCCGGCGACCCTTCCGGGGAAGGCTGACACGGCTGGGTGAGATGAGCGAAGACTACGCCCAGGCGCTGCACCGGGGTAGTGGCGGCGGCATGTACACAAGGAAAGCGCACGCAACACGGGAAGCCCCACTGCGTGATCAGGGATGATCAACCGGACGCCCGTGAGGGACAGGCCGGGCGCACTGGGGTGACGGAGAGGCCAGTAGTACCGACGAAGCCGGGTAATGCCGGGGGAGGGAAGGGGCCTCAGTTCAAGACCGACGCAAGACGTGGCGAGGGACCTGGAGATTGGGCAACCTAGCAACTCCGAAAAGTGTTCAGAAGCTGCAGACGGCATTACACGCGAAAGCTAAGGCGGAAGCCGGCTATCGCTTCTACGCTCTGTACGACAAGATCAGTCGCGACGACATTCTGGCGCACGCCTATGCCCAGTGCCGCTCCAACAAGGGCGCGCCGGGGATCGACGGCCAGGACTTTGCGGACATCGAGGCATACGGGGTCGAGCGATGGCTGGCGGAACTGGCGCTTGCGCTCAGGCAGGAGACTTACCGGCCGGAGCCCATCAGACAAGTGTTTATACCGAAGGCCAACGGCAAACTCAGGCCGCTGGGCATCTCGAACGTGCGGGATCGGGTCTGCATGACAGCAGCGCTGCTGGTGCTGGAACCGATCTTCGAAGCCGATCTTCCACCGGAAATCTATGCCTACCGAACCGGGCGAAACGCTCAGCAGGCAGTCGTAGAGGTGGAGGAGCTACTGTTCCGGGGTCACCCGGACGTCGTCGACGCCGACCTCGCGGACTACTTCGGGAGTCTTCCGCATGCCGACCTGTTAAAGTCGGTGGCGCGCCGTGTCGTTGATCGGCGCGTGCTGCATCTGATCAAGATGTGGCTGGAAAGTCCCGTGGAAGAAACCGACCAACGGGGCCGGACCAGACGCACGACCGCGGCCCGGGATCGCCGGCGAGGCATTCCGCAGGGTTCACCGCTCTCACCACTGCTGGCGAATCTTTACATGCGCCGGTTTGTACTGGGGTGGAAGAAGCTCGGTCTTGAGCGAAGCCTAGGCACTCGCCTCGTCACTTATGCCGACGATCTCGTGATCTTGTGTCGGAGAGGCAACGCGGAAAAGGCGCTGCACCACCTGCACGAGATCATGGGCAAGCTGCAGCTGACGGTGAACGAGGAGAAGACACGGATCTGCAGAGTTCCGGACGGGGAGTTTGACTTCTTGGGTTATACGTTCGGGCGGATGTACTCTCCGGGGACGGGCAAGGCCCGGCTGGGCCAGCGGCCGTCAAAGAAGAGCATCAAGCGCATGGTCAGAAAAGTCCACGTGCTGACCGACCGAGCGGGTACTTGGCAAAAGACCACAAGGCTGGTGGAGCAGTTGAACCGTGCGCTTCGCGGATGGGCCAATTACTTCAGTGTTGGCACCACCTGCAAAGCGTATCGCGCGCTCGACAACTACACGGCTGTGCGGTTGCGCCGGTGGTTGCGCTGCAAGCACAAGGTCAGACGACGCAAGGGCGGGACCTATCCACTCTCGCATCTTTACGGGCACTTCGGGCTCGTACGCCTGACGAGGCTTGGTCGCGGCCCGTCGTGGGCGAAGGCGTGATGTCTTGTCCGAGAGCCGGATGCGGCAAATCTGCATGTCCGGTTCGATGAGAGGGGTGTGGAAACAGGAGCCAGGGGCGACCTAGTGAGGCACCGCCAAACGAAAGGGGCGGTTAACAGATAGGGTCGACCTACAGCCACCCGCGTCACACTCCTACTCTACCGGCTCGGGCGACGCGCTCCAATCCTGCTATCGCTATCGCAACTCCACATCGCCTCGCGGGCCGGTGATAGTCGCGATGAGTGCATGTTTGGAACCGGCTTGCACTCGAAGATCGAGCCCGAGCTGGTTCAGCATTTTCTGAACCGCCTGCGGGTCGGGATGTTCCGCACGGAGGTCGATCAGTGTGAGA
>JBPYFG010000100.1:0-6327 GCA_051986365.1 Xanthobacteraceae bacterium | reverse complement strand
GGTTCATCGAAGGGCAGATGAAATACCACTGCCTACCGCCGAAATGGCGCGGTTGCGACACCAGATTGATCCGCTGGTCGA
Organism: Xanthobacteraceae bacterium; assembly: GCA_051986365.1. GTDB lineage: Bacteria > Pseudomonadota > Alphaproteobacteria > Rhizobiales > Xanthobacteraceae > BOG-931. Next base: position 6,246 of record JBPYFG010000100.1, on the reverse strand, counting down.
GCTGTCCAAGCTGGATGCGGAACCATCCCTCGTCGGGGCCGCTCATATCGGCCGTGATAAGACCCGAAGCGATCTGTTCGTCAGCGTAACTATCGGTCCAACTGACTTCGCGCCCGCAGTAGGCTCCGGGCTGAACAATTCCCCTACGAATGAGTCGATTTAGATTGAGTCTCAGCCCGCTCTGCAGACAGGCACGTTGACGTGGGCGCGGCATCATCTTTCCCTCTGTAGAACAGCATCAAGATCAGTATCGGAAGTGAAGCAATAGCGCGCATGTAAACGCTATCGAGGTTGCGCGGGCGGATTCGGAGGGCACGGAAGGTGCGGCCTCAGCCTTGGCCTTGCAGCTGACCGAGGCAGCTGACCGAGCAGACGTTGTCCTTGCGCCGCACCAACAGCCGGCCGCAGACGGCGCACTGCTGTAGCTCATCGCGCCGGTAGTAGCCGCGCTCGGCTTTTTGTTGCTTGCGGATGTCTTTCAAAATCGGCCCTCCAATCGTGGTTGAACTGGCGGATTATAAGTCCGCGGCATCGTACTGTAACTGATTGCAATCGTTTGCAATTATTTTGTATGTCGCGTGCATGTTGCATATATTCCGTGGCCGCGCAGCTAGCGAATGCGTGTGCTTGTCCGCTCAGCGCGATTCTGGCGAATTTCTGTTGCGACGGATCTGCGAGGCGTTCCATGAGATGGGTCGTCAGCATCACGATCGCGGCCGTTCTTGCTGCTGCATCGATGTCTTCGGCCATGGCGGCCGCAAAACACGCTGCTAAGCCGACAAAGGCGAAGATGTCAGGCGCCTGCGCGCAACAGAGCGGCCGCTGCGTTTCCGATTGCGATCAATTGAATTGGTGCACGATGTATACTTGCGTGAACGGCCAATCGACCCCGGTACCATTCTGGCGCTGCTATCAGCCGAGCGGCTTGTGCCTCGCGCCGCACTGCTGAGAAGCGGAAGCCGTTGGGCTAGCCCTTAATGCCCGTTCGGAGCGTAGCTCGTAATCGTGCTCGGAACCGGCATCGGCACGAGATGGCGCGGGACGATCACGCGCTGACCCTCGGACAGCGGCGCTCGCACCGAGACCGCATTGATTTCAGCGAGCGACCACAGCGGCACGTGATAGGTCGCGGCCAATGATTTGAGCGTGTCGCCGGCATGGGCTTGGACCGACAGACCGGAATCCCACAATTCGACTGTCGCATCGGCCGGAACTTCAAGGTGCAGCGGAATGGCTTCGCCCTGCGCCGCAGCCGGCGTTGCCGAAAGCTCCGCGATCTTGCGCACCAGCTGCTCCTGGATGCCATCGGCCTTTTCGATATTGATATGGACGATCTCGCTATGGTCCTTGAGATTGAAGCTCGCATAGTGGCCGTGGAAGCGCGAAGCTTGCACGACATTGCCGCCGCCCATGATGTTCGATGATTGAAAGATGTTGATGTAACGCTCGACATTTGGCGGAACATCGTCGGCGATCCGCGTCGGATCGTAGGTCACGAGCAGGCTGACCGGAATATTTTCGCTATTCAACCGCTCGGCGAAGGCTAGCGCTGAGTCACCGCCCATCGAGTGACCGATGAGGATGATCGGCACCGGATCGCGCCGATAGTCTTGGATCGCCTGATCGACCGCGGCGCGCCACAACAAATAGGTTTGCACGCTTGCCGGGATGCCGGCGTGCCGAATACGATCCGCCAAACTGTCCATGCCACGCGAGTAAATCAGGCCGGCAACGCCGCGGAAGAGATAGGCGCGGCCGCGCGGCTCGGCGAGTTCTCTTTCCGGCGGACGAGCGGGCGGCGGAGCAATATCGGCTGCGCTCGCAACCGCAACCGGCGGGGTAGGCGCCTGACGATCATCGGCCCCACCCTCGGCAGCGCCAGCGAACAGTGCGTTGAGTGTTGCGGCTTCCCTTCGGTCCGAAGAACCTGCTGCTGAGCCGGGGCTCGGCGCGGACGAAGAACCGCCGGAATAAGACACCGCCGAGGTGCTCTCGGGATCGAACGGGGCATAGCCGCCGCAACCACCGAGACACGCCGCAAGCAGTAAAACCGCGATCTGCGACGCTACGCGCCCGCGGCTTAAGCCGGGCAATTCGCCAAACGCACGCAACAGAGACCCACCCTACTAGCCCCGCGACGGTCTAAGCAGAGCGCGAAATCCTTAATTTCCGCCGAATGACGCTCCCCGAAATACCGCATCTGCGCCGCGAATTGAGTGTGCCGCCGGATTTTTTCATGGCGAAATCGCGGTCGAGGCTCTATCTGCGCTCGGTCTTGATCGGTGCTGAACCGCAGCCGCATGCTATGAACAGCCCGCGATGAACCGCCCGCCCCGCATTTCTTTTGTCTCGCTCGGCTGTCCGAAGGCGCTCGTCGATTCCGAGCGCATCATTACCCGGCTGCGGGCGGAGGGTTACGAATTGGCACGGGAGCACTGCGGCGCCGATCTCGCCATCGTCAATACCTGCGGTTTCCTCGACAGTGCCCAGGCGGAGTCATTAAGCGCGATTGGGGCGGCGATGGCGGAAAACGGCAAAGTCATCGTTACCGGTTGCATGGGTGCTGAGCCCGAAAAGATCACCGCCAAACACCCAGGTGTGTTCGCGATAACCGGTCCCCAGCAATATGAAACTGTGCTGGATGCAGTTCATCGCGCGATCCCGCCATTGCACGATCCATATGTCGAGTTGATCCCGCCCCAAGGCATAAAACTCACCCCGCGGCACTACGCTTATCTAAAGATTTCAGAAGGTTGCAATAATCGCTGCACGTTCTGCATCATCCCAAAATTACGCGGCGATCTGGTGTCCCGGCCCGCGGCCGATGTGTTGCGCGAGGCTGAACGGCTAGTAGCGGCCGGGGTCAAAGAGCTCCTGGTCATTTCCCAGGACACCTCGGCCTATGGGACTGACTTGAAATACGCGCCGAGCCGCTGGAAGGATCGCCAGGTGCGGGCGAAATTCCTCGATCTCGCCCGCGAGCTCGGCGAGTTCGGCATCTGGGTGCGGCTGCACTATGTCTATCCCTACCCGCATGTCGACGATGTCATTCCACTGATGGTCGACGGCAGAATCCTTCCCTATCTCGACGTACCGTTCCAGCACGCGAGCTCGGCGGTGCTCAAACGCATGCGTCGCCCGGCAGCGCAGGAGAAGACCCTGCAACGCATCCGGGCGTGGCGACAGGCTTGTCCGGACCTGACCATCCGCTCGACCTTCATCGTTGGTTTTCCTGGCGAGACCGAAAACGATTTCGGCGAGCTGTTGGAATGGTTGTCTGAGGCGGAGCTCGATCGCGTCGGCTGTTTCCGCTACGAGCTGGTCGCCGGCGCCGTCGCGAACGACCTCGCCATGCCCGTTTCGGACGAAGTCAAAGAGCAGCGCTGGCACCGCTTGATGGCGCACCAGCAAGCGATTTCGCACAAGCGGCTGAAGCGGAAGATCGACACGCGCGAAAAGGTCATCATCGACGAGGTCGGACCTACTGGCGCGAAGGGCCGCAGCAAGGGCGATGCGCCGCAAATCGACGGCACCGTCCATCTTACGAGCCGTCGCCCATTGCGCATTGGAGAGATTGCGACGGCACGGATCGAGCGCACCGACGCCTATGATTTGCATGGGACGGTCGTGGGTTACTGAAATCGCGGCAGTCACAACGGGTTCTAAGCGAGGACGTGGACGACCGCGCTCGTCAGCTTGGCTAGATCCTCCTCGACAATGGTGAAAGCCGGCGTGAGGTAGACGATCGAGCCGAACGGCCGGACAAAAACCCCTTCCTCGATAAAGCGTTGGCGTAACTGGTTAAGGTTGCCGATGCGGTGGAGCTCGACCACGCCAATGCCGCCTTTCACTCGCACGTCCTTGACCCCGGCGAGCTTCCGGCATGGTTCGAGACCGTTACGCAGCAGTGCCTCGATTTTGGCGACCTGCGCCAGCCGCGGCTCGCGGGCGAAGAGATCGAGCGACGCATTGGCGGCGGCGCAGCCGAGCGGGTTTGCCATAAAAGTCGGCCCGTGCATCAGCGCCTTTGCCGGATCGTCCGACCAGAAGGCCTCGAACACGTTTCGGCGCGCCACAGTGGCCGCAAGCGGCAGCGTGCCGCCGGTCAATGCCTTCGATAAAGTGATTATGTCGGGAATGACGTTGGCTTGCTCAAACGCAAACATCGTCCCGGTGCGCCCAAAGCCGGTAAAAATTTCATCGAAGATCAACAACAGCCCATAGCGATCCACGAGCGTCCGCAGAGTCTGCAGGACACGCGCGCCGTGAAAGCGCATCCCGCCAGCGCCCTGCACCAAGGGCTCGACAATGATCGCGGCAATGCGCTCGGAATGTTGCGCCAGCACAATTTCGAGCGCCGCCGTGCTTGCCTCATCGGCCGGTAAGTCGATGGCAATCTGCTGCGGCAATGCACCGGTAAGCGCGCCATGAAATCCGCTCTGTGGATCCGAAATGGCCATGGCTCCGCTCGTGTCGCCATGGTAGGCCCCTTTGAAAGCAACGATCCGATCGCGGCCAACAACGCCGCGATTGCGCCAATATTGCAGCGCCATTTTCAGCGCGACCTCGACCGCGACCGATCCGGACTCGCTGAAAAATACCCGATCGAGATTGCCCGGCCCCAGCAAGTCGGCGAGCCGTCGCGCCAGCGTCAAAGCCTGCTCGTGCACCAACCCGCCGAACATCACATGCGGCATAGTTGCGAGCTGGCGTTCCACGGCCGCTCGAATATGCGGATGATTGTAGCCGTGACACGCCGTCCACCACGAGGCGATGCCATCGATCAATTCGCGGCCGTCGGCCAGTACGATGCGGCAGCCGTGGGTCGCCTTGACCGCAAGCGGAAGCGGCATCGTTTTCATTTGCGCATAGGGCAGCCACAGGTCGTCCAGTCCGGCTTCGGGCTGGGCGAGTATGACCCCGGCTAGACCCTTGTTTTCGCTGGTATTGCCTGGCATTCGGCGCTTTCATGGAGCTAGTTTGGAAGCCCATTCGGGCACATTGTGCCGTTCGAAAATGCCGAGGTCACGTTCGTTCGAACGGTAAAGCGGAACCTGAGATGCGTTCGCTCGATGGATTCGCCGGCGACAAGCTAGCGGCGCTCGAACACGCGCAGCTGCGTCGCATGCCTGTGATCACGACGCGGACGGGAATTTGGGCCGAGCGCGACGGGCGCCGTTTGCTGTCGTTCTCGTGCAACGATTATCTGAACTTCAGTCAAGACCCGGAGATCGTCGCCGCGGCCATCGACGCCATTAAACGATATGGGGTTGGCGCCGGCGCGTCACGCCTGGTCACCGGCAATCATCCGCTCTACGAAGACCTTGAAACACGCCTGGCGCGATTGAAGGGCAGCGAGGCGGCCTGTGTGTTCGGCTCCGGCTATCTTGCCAATACCGGGATCATTCCGGCGGTGGTCGGCCCCGACGATCTGATCCTGGTGGATGAGCTGGCGCATGCTTGCATTCACGCCGGCGCCAAGCTGAGCGGCGCAAAGGTTCACCTTTATCGCCATTGCGATCCGAGGCATGCGGAAACCCTGTTGACCCAGCATCGTGCGAACAAAAAACGCGCACTCATCGCCACCGACGGGGTGTTTTCAATGGATGGCGACATAGCGCCGCTCGCCGCGCTCTCCGATCTCGCTCAGCGGTTCGACGCTTGGCTGCTGAGCGATGATGCCCATGGGCTCGGGGTCGTCGGCGGCGGCCGCGGCTCGGCTTTCGTCAATGGGTCGGCTCGGTCTCCCATCGATGTGCCCCTGCAGGCGGGAACGCTGTCGAAGGCCGTCGGCGCCTATGGCGGCTATTTGTGCGCGTCGCAGGCCGTGATTGACCTCATGCGCAGTCGCGCCCGCACCTTGATTTACTCAACCGGTTTGCCGCCTGCGATCGTTGCCGCTGCAATCGCCGCTCTCGAACTGATCGAGTGCGATCCAGCCTATGCCGCCGAACCGTTACGCAAAGCGAGGCTCTTTGCGCGGGCGCTCAATCTGCCGGAGGCGCAAAGCGCAATCGTTCCGGTCATCGTCGGCGATGCCGCAGCCGCGCTCGCCGCCTCTGAGCTTCTGCGCGACAACGGCTTCCTGGTCGTCGCGATCCGTCCGCCGACCGTGCCGGCCGGCACGGCGCGGCTGCGCTTCGCCTTTACCGCCCAGCATGAGGATAAGGATATCGCGCGGCTTGCGGAAATCGTGCGGCAGCAGGTTTTAAGGCGCTAATCCGGTGACCGCGATATTCATCACCG
>JBPYFG010000099.1:0-8121 GCA_051986365.1 Xanthobacteraceae bacterium | reverse complement strand
GCGTCGCGCGAAAAGGGCCGGCACAAACTCACCGGCAGCGCGCGTTTGATCAATCGTCCGCAAGAGGAATTGGTGAAAATTCTCTCGCAGTTGGGTGTAACGGCGAAATTCGAAAAAAATTCGCTCGCCATCGAATCCGACGGATGGCGCCCGCAGAGCGATACTCTTCACGTTCCGTCGCATCGGTCGAGCCAGTTTGCGTCGGCGGTTTTGTTGAACGCCTGGGAGCTTCCATTCGATCTCTATGTTTCGCCTGTTGGAGCCGGCGTTTCCGAAGGTTATTGGCGGATGACCCAAAAGTTAGTCACGGACGCGGGAATGAAACTCGATCGCTGGGACCACGATTTTCGGATTCCGGCGCGCCAAACGATCTCCGCAACGTCGCTCACCGTCGAGCCGGACATGAGTTCCGCGTTCGCGCTGGCCGCAGCGGCGGCAGTCGGCGGGTCAACGACTCTTCTGGATTTTCCGGTAGAGAGCTTGCAGCCAGACTCTATTTTCCCCGACATTCTCCAAAAAATGGGAGTACCGATCCAATTTGACTGCGGCCGACTGAAAGTGCAGAGGGCGCAATTCTTGCGCGGGGTCGCCGTCCGATTGACCAACGCGCCGGATTTGTTTCCGGTGCTTGCGGCGCTTTGCGCGCTGGCCGAGGGCGACAGCGAACTCTATGGCGCGCCCCAACTGGTTCATAAGGAATCCGACCGGATCGCAAGAACGGCGGAACTGTTGCGCGTGACCGGTCGCACGCTGACTCCGCTTGAAGACGGGCTTCGCGTCGGAGGAGTCTTGCAAAAGACCCGCGAGCGCTCCGTTTTCAATCCGGATCGGGATCATCGCTTGGCGATGGCCGCGGGCGTGCTGAAGCTTGCGGGAATTCCGATTCATATCGAAAATCCGGAAGTCGTGAACAAAAGTTTCGCCGGTTTTTGGCAATCGGCAGGAATAGATCCGTCATGATCACGACCCTGAGTCGATCGCGTCCTCAAGGGCGAGAAGCCTGCCGACCTTCCGGTTCAGGCGCCGACCAAGTATGAGCTGGTCATCAATCTTAAGACCGCTAAGGCACTCGGCCTTTCAGTACCACAATCACTGCTGTCTCGTGCCGACGAGGTGATCGAATAACGTTGCCGCAGCGCAGAATGTCCGCTTTTGATGCTGTGGACGGCTCCTCCACCGGCACGGGAGTGCCATCGACGTGGAGCCTGCTGAGGCTCCCACGATTCGGAGGAGCCAAGCATGCGAACGGTTACGACAATCGGTTTCGATATCGCCAAGTCAGTCTTTCAGGTGCACGGTGTTGATGCTGCCGGCCAAGTGGTTGTCCGCCGGCAGTTGAAGCGTCGGCAGGTGATAGCGTTTTTCCGGAAGCTGCCAGCATGCCTGGTCGGCATCGAGGCGTGCGCCACATCTCATTATTGGTCGCGCGAGCTGCAGGCGCTTGGGCACAGCGTGCAACTAATGCCGCCGGCCTATGTGAGGCCGTACGTCAAACGCCAGAAGAACGATATGGCCGACGCTGAGGCAATCTGTGAGGCGGTCACCAGAGCCAACATGAGGTTTGTGCCGACCAAGACTCCTGAGCAGCAAAGCGGGCTGATGCTTCATCGCACGCGCCATCTCTTCATGCGCCAGCAGACTTCAGTGATCAATGCGATCCGCGCTCATCTTGCTGAGTTTGGCATCGTTGCGCCGGTCGGGCGCAGAGGCGTCGAAGAACTGCTGCGTGTTATTGCCGATTCCAACGACAAACGGCTGCCTGAGGTCGTGCGTGCGTGCCTTGCCGCGCTAGGCAGCCAACTGCTCAGCCTCAAGAAGCAAATTTTAGAGTTTGATCGGATGATCATGGCCTGGCACCGGTTCGATCAAACGAGCAAACGCCTTAACTGCATTCCCGGTGTCGGCCCGCTGCTAGCCACCGCCCTTGTCGCAAGCGTCGCCGACCCTAAAACCTTCAGATCGGGCCGCAACTTCTCGGCCTGGATCGGTCTGGCACCTAAGCAGCACTCGAGCGGAGGTCGGGAGAAGCTCGGCAGCATCAGCAAACAAGGTGACCGCTATTTGCGAGGTTTATTTGTGGCCGGCGCACTCGCCGTGATCCGTTATGCCAAGATCCACGGCACCAAGCATCGACCCTGGCTCACAGCATTGCTGGCCCGGCGACCCACCAAAGTCGCAGCCATCGCGCTTGCCAACAAGCTCGCCCGAATGGCCTGGGCAATGATGGCTACTGGCGAGCGCTACAATTATCCGGCCTCGCTGAAGGTCTAACGAGATCGCGCCAAGATCCGGCGTGATGTGAAGTTGGGAGGGCGAACAGCACGTAAGGCAGAGCCGGTCGATCCGGCGGTCAGGACAACCCACTTGTGCCTTTGCATTCTTGAATGCGAGGTTTTGACCGGGACCTGATCCGCGGAGAGCATTATGGCCAGCGGTCATATGAACCGCATCTAAAAGGCCGAACACATGGCTGCACCGACCAAGCCTGCGACGTGAAGATTCTTCTTGCCAACTTGGAGCCGTCCACACATGGCACAAAGCGGACATCACGATCGTGCTGAACGATGTCCGCTTTCGGGGGTAAAGCGGACATTCAGCTGATCCGTTGCGATATCCGTTTATGACTTCGGTGAACTTGATCGTCGGTTTGGTCCTGATAGACGCCGCAGCACCGCGCCGCTCGATTTTTGGAAACAGTGCGTTCGTCTCGAAATTAAAGCCGCGTCGTAAATTTTGCTCGCATCAAAGAGAACTAGAGGACAAAGCTCCAAGGATCTTACTAGGGGGGCAGGTGCTAGGGGCATGTTTATATCCTGGGGTTACAATTGCTAATATAACCAGCAACTTAGGCTATTAGATTGGCGGAGAGGGTGGGATTCGAACCCACGATACGGTTTCCCGTATACACGCTTTCCAAGCGTGCGCCTTAAGCCACTCGGCCACCTCTCCGTAACGGAAAATCGCGGGGGCAATATAGCGGGAGGGCTTGCGGTTACAACCCGCGGTCCCGCGCTGCCGAGGCGCGCGACATAACGAAATTCTTCAATCGCGACCATAGCAGCGCCGGTGTTCGCCGTTGCGCAATACTTGTCGACCCTCTCAGCCGAAGCGGTTCGCCCGGCAGTCCGCGGCGCGGAACCATTCCGTACGCTTTTCGTTATCACCGCAGACTGGAAGAGGTGAAGCAGGAGGACGTCATTGGGTCGTGGGCTATTGTTATGGCTCCTCGGCATTCCGCTCCCATCATCATTTTAATATGGGTGCTTGGCGGCCTGCGCGGCTAATACTGCCAAGCGGATGTGGTGTAGTAAGTGCGTATTGAAGGCCCGACGCCGAGTCGGGCCTTCTCTTTGTGCGCTTCCACCCCTATGCGCGTTATCTTACATTAGCGGCATGAACGCCTCGGACGACGATTACATCATCCGCCCGGATCCGCAGGACCCGCGGCTGACCGAACGCGTCGCCGGCATCGATCAAACCGGTTCTCGGATTGAAACGGCGGTGACCGTCGAGCGCGCACTGACGATCTTTCTCAATTCTCAGGAGATCGTCACGGCGATGACGATAAACGACCATCCCGAATATCTTGCGCTCGGCTATCTCCTCAATCAGAACATGCTCAAGCCGGACGACGTCGTCACCTCGGTCGATTACGACGAAGATCTCGCGGTCGTCGTGGTGCGCACCAAGCGCAAAACCAATTACGAGAAGAAGCTGAAGAAAAAAGTCCAGACGTCGGGCTGTGCCCAGGGCACCGTGTTCGGCGACCTGATGGAAGCGCTGGAGGATATCAAATTGCCGCCGGCCGAGCTGCGGACCTCTTGGCTCTATGCCCTCACGCACAAGATCAACACCACGCCGTCACTTTACCTCGAAGCTGGCGCGATCCATGGCTGCGTACTCGCGGAAAAGGACCGACCACTGGTCTATATGGAAGATGTCGGCCGGCACAATGCGGTCGACAAAATTGCCGGCTGGATGTTCAAGCATCGCGTGCCGGCGGCTGACAAGATCTTTTACACGACCGGCCGGCTGACTTCGGAAATGGTGATCAAGACCGTGCGCATGGGGATTCCGATCCTGATCTCGCGTTCCGGCTTCACGGCTTGGGGCGTCGAGGTGGCGCGCAAGGCCAACTTGACGCTGATCGGCCGCGCCCGCGGCAAACGCTTCGTCGCGCTCGCGGGAGAGGACCGGATCGTGTTCGATCAGGACCTCGCCTACGTCGCCGAAGAAAGCGCAAAGCACCGGCGCAAAGCCGCGGTGCACGACGATTGAGCGCGGTGGCCGCGCCTTTTCCTCCAACTCTGGGCCTCGTGCTTGCCGGCGGTCTGGCGCGCCGCATGGGCGGCGGCGACAAGGCGCGAATCGCGATTCGCGGCGTCACCATCCTGCACCGCGTGCTTGCGTGCCTTGCGCCGCAATGCACCGGCCTTCTAATCAACGCCAACGGCGACCCGGCGCGGTTTGCCGATACCGGGCTGCCGGTGGTCGCCGACAGCGTGCCGGATTTCGCTGGCCCGCTCGCCGGCGTTCTCGCCGGCCTCGATTGGGCGGCGCTGCATTTGCCGCAATGTGAATGGCTCGCCAGCGTACCGGGCGACTGTCCATTTCTGCCGAACGATCTGATCGTTCGTTTGCACGCAGCGCGCGTCGCTGCCGGCGCGTCGCTTGCCTGCGCCCGTTCGGGTCAATGGCGCCACCCAGTCGTCGGGCTGTGGCCGCTGGCGCTGCGCGATGATTTGCGCCGCGCGCTCACCGCCGACGGTTTGCGCAAGATCGAAATCTGGACCGAGCGTCATGGCGTCGCGATCGCCGATTGGCCGGCCGAGCCGGTCGATCCCTTCTTTAATGTCAATACTCCGGAAGACGCGGCGCAAGCGCAAGCGATGGCGACGAAGTATCCGGGTGCCACTCGTTTTGCGCAGGAATGAGCGCAGCGGTCAGCCGAGCAATGACGCGTAGGGCAGAAAACCGACCATCGTGCCCGGCTCGATATCAGTCACGTCCTCGCCGAGCTCGGCGAGCCCGTCGGTCTGCGTGAGCGAGGTGAGCACACCGGCGCCGTCTTGCGGATATTTGACGGCATCGATCATGCCGTCGACGCCCTCCCGCAGGGCGACGCGGACATATTCGCGGCGGCCTTTTCGTTTTTTATACGCAAATGCGGCGCGCGCCGGCATCGCGACAAGTGGCTCGGGCAAGGCGCCGGCCAGCCGCAGCAATAGCGGCCGCACCACGCGAACGAAGGTGACGAATACCGCGACTGGGTTGCCCGGCAGGCCGACGAAGGCAGCGGCTTCGCCGGTTTCGCGGCCGGGAATGACGCCCATCGCAACTGGCCGGCCCGGCTTGATGGCGACCCGCCAGAACACGATGCGGCCGATGCTCTCGACCGCGCCGCGCACATAGTCGGCTTCGCCGGTCGAGACGCCGCCGGACGTAAGCACGAGATCATGATCGAGGGCTGCGGCAGCAATCGCCCGCGCCAGCGCTTTCGGCTCATCGCGAAGAATTCCGAGATCGGTGACCTCCGCGTCAAAGCGCGCGATCGCCGCGGCGAGCAGATAACGGTTGGAGTCGTAAAGCGCGGCACCGGCAAGCGGCGATCCCGGTTCGGCGATCTCGTTTCCGGTCGAGAACAGTGCGACCCGCACGCGCCGCCGCACTTCGATTGCGGTCAATCCCAGCGCCGCGGCAAGCGCGACGTCTTGCGCCGACAACCGCCGGCCGGCTGGAAGCGCCATCGCCCCGGCACGGATATCTTCGCCGGCAAGACGCCGGTTGGCGCCGTGCGACAGACCCGGCGGGACGATAACGTGAGCGCCGTCAATCCGGCAATCCTCCTGCATGAAAACGGTATCGGCGCCGGGCGGTATCGGCGCGCCGGTGAAAATGCGCACCGCCTCGCCCGATTTGACCGGGTGTTTGGCGGCCTGGCCGGCCGCGACGCGGTCAACGATGGCAAGACGCCGCTCGCGCGTGCGGTCGATATCTTCAGCGCGAACCGCATAGCCATCGACCGCGGAATTGTCGAACGGCGGCAGGCTAACCGGCGCAATGAGATCGGCGGCCAGAACTCGGCCGAGTGCTGCGCGAAGCGGCACTATTTCTTGGCCGGATACGGGGGTAACGCGCGAACCGATCAACTGCTCGGCCTCGGCGACCGGCAGGAGCGGTCCGTTAAAAGCGAAGCAATCGTCGGTAAGCTGCGCCATCAGACGTCGCTCCGCCGCGGGGCGCGCGCCGCTCGCTCAGCCTCGGCAGTACCGATCTGTTCGCGCGGCAGCGCTTCCGCTTGCAGGACATTGGCGATGGTTTCGATATCGTCGAGCATCACCACCGGCACCTCGGCTTGCGGCAGGGCCGCGTCGGTCGCCACGGCAACGATGCAGTCGTCATCGGGGTGCAGCAGCGGTTTGCCGACCGCGGCACGGTAGACTTCGAGCTTGGGATGTGCATGCCGCTTGAATCCCTCGACGATCACGAGATCGACGGGGCTTAATTTCTGAAGCACGTCATCGAGCGACGGCTCCGCCTCCCGTTCGAGTTCGTGGACAATGGCCCAGCGGCGGCTCGATACTACCGCGACCTCGCTGGCGCCTGCGCGGCGATGCAGAAAGGAATCCTTGCCCGGCTGGTCGGTGTCGAACTCATGATGGGCGTGCTTGACGGTCGCAAGTTTCAAGCCGCGTTTGACCAACACCGGGATCACCTTGGTGACCAGCGTGGTCTTGCCGGAGCCGCTCCAGCCTGCAAGGCCGATAACGCGCATGCGGACATTATATGGACTCTGGGGCGGCTGGTTCCATGCCAAGCGCGCGGATGCGGTCGCGGGTCGCCTCGTCCCGCAACACCTCGATAAAGACCTGGACCGCCGGCCGCTGCCGGCGGGCCTCGACCAGCAGGAAATCGTAGTGCTCCGGCGCGATCGGCAGAAAGCCGAGATCGTAGAGTCTAGCGACCGGCGCGATAGCGACGCCCCAATCGGCGCGGCGTTGCGCAATCGCGGCGGCCACGGCGTTGTGCGAGCGCGGCTGGTTGGCGTAACCGGGCGGCTTGGCGCCGCGCAGAAGGCTGTCAATAAGCACACGCGTGCCGGAACCGGTATTGCGGTTGACCATCAAGATGGCGGGATCAGCCACAGCGGCCTGCAACGCAGCTTCGGCGCTACGGCCCTCGAAACGCGCGTCGCCGGGACGAAAGACAAAGCCCTGCATGCGCCGCCAGCCGGGAACGAGCGTCAGTCCCGGCGCGAGCAGATGTTTGTTGTATGTGCCGGTCGTGGGATCGACGAGATGGACCGGTGCGATGTCGCATTCGCCGCGGCTGGCCGCGTTGACGCCGCCAAGGCTGCCGACCGCGATGGTGCGAGCGTGCACGCCGCGTTCGGCCAGAGCGCCGACTACGACATCCAGCGCGACGTCGTGACTGCCCATGATCACTAGATCCGGCGCGCGCTCGGATTTTCCGATCAAAGTGACCTCGACATTGCTGTCCGCATCGAGTGCGGAAGCGAGCGCATCGATGGCAAAAAAACCGTCGGCCTGCGAGAACGCTGTCACCGCGCCTGAGCCCTTTCCGGTCGGAAATGCGATCAGTCCATCGTCGCCGCTCACCAGTGAGGCGAGTACGAATTCTTCGCGGCCGAGTTCGGAAGGCATGCGCACCGGCACGCGTGCGCTGATGGTGTGCGCGGCTTCGGGCGGCAACCCCGCCCGCGCGCGAATAAGCGGTGCGACGAATGTGTGAAAGGTAAAAATCGCGGAGGTCGGGAAGCCGGGCAGCACGATCAATGGTGTCCGCCTGATCACCGCGAGACAAAGCGGCTTGCCAGGCTTGAGCGCGACACCATGAACGAGAATGCCAGGGCTGCCGAGCCGCGACACCACTTGGTGCGACAGGTCGCCAGCGCCCTTCGAGGTACCGCCGCTGAGCACAACGATGTCGCACGACGCCAGCGCGGCGCGCATGGTGCGCTCGAGAGCGGCAGGGTCGTCCGCGACCGCACCAAACGGCACTGCTTCGCCACCCGCTTCGGCGATCGCCGCCGCGATAATCGCGCCATTGCTGTCATAGACGGCACCGGGGCGCAGCGGCTCGCCGGGTTGAATGAGTTCG
>JBPYFG010000098.1:0-2156 GCA_051986365.1 Xanthobacteraceae bacterium | reverse complement strand
TGACCTGCCCCAGGGATTTCGGACCAGGAATTACGTGAGAGACTGGCTCCCGATTCGGAGGGAGCAATGCGCAAAGCACGTTTCACGGAAGAGCAGATGGTCGCGGTCATCCGCGAGGCGGATCGCGAGCCGGTGGCGGTGGTGGCCAAGCGACACGGCATCAGCGAGCAGACGATCTACACATGGCGCAAGCGTTTCGGTGGCTTTCAGGCGAACGACATCAGACGCCTGAAGCAGCTCGAGACTGAGAATGCGCGGCTGAAGAAGCTGGTTGTCGAGCGTGATCTCGAAATCGAGGTCATGAAAGAAGTCGCCGCAAAAAACTGGTGAGCGTGCCGGCTCGTCGGCGGCAAGTTGCGTATAGCCGGGAGCGTGGGCTCTCGGCGCGGCGGGCCTGCACGCTATTTAAGGTGGCGCGATCAGCGTTGAGTTATCAGGGTCGCAAAGCAGCCAGGGACGCGCCTGTAGTCGCGCGGATGAGAGAGCTGTCAGCGCAGTATCCGCGCTACGGCTATCGCCGCATCCGCATTTTTCTCGGCCGCGACGGCTACCGCATGAGCCCTGGCCGGGCGTATCGGCTGTGGCGGGCCGCCAGTTTGCAGCTGCCGCGCAAGCGCCCGAGAAAGCGCGTCGCTGCTGCTCGGCCGCGACCGCAAGCGCCGTGCGGGCCGAACCAGGTATGGTCCTATGACTTTGTATTCGATCATTGTGCCAACGGCCAGCAACTCAAGTGCCTCACCGTCACCGACGAGTTCACGAAGGAAGGACTAGCCATTGACGTCGATGGCCACATTCGCTCCGCCCGGGTCATCGAAGTGCTATCTCGCCTGGTCAGCACACGCGGCGCCCCGACGTTCCTGCGCAGCGATAATGGGCCTGAATTCGTATCCAAGGCTCTGTTGTCGTGGATCGTCGCGCACGGCATCGGCACGGCGTTGATCGAACCCGGCAAGCCTTGGCAGAATGGCGTTACGGAAAGCTTCAACGGCAAGTTTCGCGACGAGTGTCTAAGTCTCGAATGGTTTCGTTCGCGCGCCGAGGCGAAGGTTATCATCGAGGCATGGCGCCGCCACTACAACGAAGTGCGTCCGCATTCGAGCCTCGATTATCTCACGCCGAACGAGTTCGTGGCTCAAGCAGCAAGACCAGCGCCCCGCAATGCAACGGGCTGGGGCGCTGCGGCAGATGGGGCCTCCGCGCCCCGGCCCGTTGCTGAACCGTCCCCTCGGGGACAACTGCAGCCAACGAGGGACGCCATCTCACACTAATGACGGTCCGAAGAATCAGGGCAGGTCATGACAGCAAGGCAAATTCAAACGCTGCTATCGTAGACAACTTGATAATGTTCATAGTGTTGCTCCCCGTCGGAGACTTCCGTGCAGCATTTGCCTTTCCCTACACCAGTCAGAAAATGGGGCGGAACTAGGTTTAGCGTGTAAGTCATTTGGTTTGTCCTGTCCCGCTTTCTTCTACGATGTTGGCGGCTTCGGCCAAAGCCTTCTGCGCGGTGCGCACCAAGTCGGCGGCCCCGGTCGGCAGGTTTTCGCGGCCAGGTGAAACTGCAGCCGCTCTGCCATGACGCGGTACTGATGCGCGCGTTCGCGCATGCGTTTCGGTGTTAGCGATTTGCCCGTTGGATGCGCAGCGAACTAAATTGCGCGGGTTGGCATGCTTGACCGTGAAAAGCCAGCACGCCGCTTGATATCCGGAGGATGCCTTTCTGGGAGCCATCGACTCCCGCGCCAGCCGACGGAAAGGAGACCTCAAGCGGCGATCTCTCACCTCCTAATATTGCAGCGCCATCGTCCTGATTGTTGGACTGCTGGCCCTGTCATTGTCACTCTGCGCTACCCTGGCGTTCAGAATGCCAAAAGCGAGGGCGAACGCGAAAGCAGCGACGACGACTATCCCTTTGGTCATCATGGAAACCCCCTAGATTTTTCTAGGTCACCCTGCATGCATAGCAGTCATGCCCAAAGTCGTCTGTGATGGCCGTCACAAATTTGGCGAAATCCCCCGCTGCGCGGAAGTTCAGTCCGCATTGATTTGAGGCACATCACTGGTTTGCCATGTCTGGCTATGAAATCGGGAGACCATTCATGAAGAAGCTGAACCTCTTCGCCTGCATTAGTGCCGCTCTGGTCTGCACGGCCGTG
>JBPYFG010000097.1:0-2683 GCA_051986365.1 Xanthobacteraceae bacterium | reverse complement strand
AGGCGATGCCGGTATCCATGACATGCCGCTCGACGCCGTCGAGGCCCCAGAGAAAATCGAGATGCCACCATGAGCGGCGAAACTCGCCGTCCGTGATCGACTGCAATCGGGCCGCCTCTTGTTTTTTTATGACGTCCTTGATCTCGCGGTCCTCGATTGCTTTGAGCTCAGCGGCGCCGATCTCGCCTTTGGCGCGGGCCTCGCGTGCGGCTTTGAGCGCCGACGGCCGCAACAGGCTGCCGACATGATCGGCGCGAAACGGCGGCTTGGTTCGTTGCATGCTGCGTCTCCTGAATTTTCTCGATCGTTCTTCGGGCCGGACCCGTTGGCTCGCCTATGCCGCGGCTCCATGCAGCCTTGCCGCTGCACGGATTGCCGGGCCTTCGCCCGCCGAAGGATTAGCACGTGAGGCCGGGAAAGGGTTCCGCTACGGCCCGCAGGCGGGTCAAGTCCGGTAATAACGCATTCAAAGTCCGATCATCCCCACACCTCCCGCGCGATCTCCACGATCATGCGCAGCTTCGCCCATTGTTCGTCCTCGGCGAGAACATTGCCCTCCTCGGTCGAGGCGAAACCGCATTGCGGCGAGAGGCAGAGCTGATCGAGATCGATGAACTTCGTCGCCTGTTCGATGCGGCGCTTGATCGCGTCCTTTTGTTCCAGCGCGCCGGTTTTGCTGGTGACGAGCCCAAGCACCACCGTCTTGCCCTTGGGCACAAAGCGCAGCGGCTCGAACCCGCCGGCGCGTTCGGTGTCATATTCCATGAAATAGCCGTGCACGTTGATGGTGTTGAACAAGAGCTCGGCGACCGGCTCGTAGCCGCCGCTGGCGACGAAATTGGAACGAAAATTGCCGCGGCACAGATGCATGCTGATCGTCATGTCGGAGGGAATGTCGGCGATCGCGGCATTGATCATGCCGGCATAGGTCGCCGGCAAGCGCGCCGGATCTTCGCCGCGATCAGCGATCACTTTGCGCAAAGACGAATCGCAGAGATAAGCGAGATTGACCTCGTCGAGCTGCAAATATCGGCAGCCGGCGTCGGCGAAGGCCCGCACCACCTTGCGGTAGGATTGACCGAGATCGCGATAGAAATCCTCCATCGCCGGGTAGAGCGTCTCCGGCACCGCATCGCGGCCGTAGCGAAAATGCAGCGACGACGGCGATGGAATGGTCATTTTCGGCGTGCGCTTGGTGTGGCTCCGCAAGAACGTGAAATGCTCGATCATGGGATGCGGCTGGTAAGCGCCGAGCTTGCCGGTCAAGCGAAGAAGCACCGCGCGTGGCTGTGGGCCGCTTGTCTGAAACTTGATCTTGCGTTCGCCGGCATAAGACTCGACGTTGTCCAGCCGTTCGAGGAAATCGATGTTCCACGACACACGGCGGTATTCGCCGTCGGTGATCGATTGCAGTCCAGCCGATTCCTGCTTCGCGATCACGCCGGCGACTTCGCGGTCTTCAATCGTCTTGAAAGCTTCGGCGTCGATTTCGTTGCGCGCGCGCCGCTCGCGCTCCGCTTTGAGCGCCGGCGTGCGCAGGAGGCTGCCAACATGGTCGGCGCGAAAAGGTGGGGTGGTGCGTTGCATGCTGGCTCTCGCAATTTTCTTGATTGTCACCCGCGGGTCCATGGGGCCCGAACACTGTATGGATTGCCGGGTCATAGGCGAGCGAAGCGACGCCGTTGTTCGAACGGCTATGCCCGGCAATGACGAATGAAAAGAGAATCTATCTCCACACCTCCTCGGCGAGTTCGACGATCATGCGTAGCTTCGCCCATTGTTCGTTCTCGGCAAGGATGTTGCCCTCCTCGGTCGAGGCGAAGCCGCATTGCGGCGACAAGCATAGTTGATCCAGCGCGACATATTTAGTCGCTTCATCGATGCGGCGCTTGATCTCGTTCTTGTTCTCAAGCGTGCCGGTCTTCGAGGTGATCAGCCCGAGCACGAGCTGCTTTTTGCCTCTAGGAAAGAACCGCAGCGGCCCAAAGCCGCCGGCGCGGTCGCTGTCATATTCGAGAAAGTAGCCGTCGAAATTGGTGTTCCCCAAGAGTTGCTCGGCGACAAAGTCGTAGCCGCCCGAGGCAATGAAGGTCGACCGGAAATTGCCGCGGCAGGAATGCATGGTAATGGCCATGTCGGCGGGTTTGACCAGCAACGCGGCGTTGGTGAGCTGCGCATAGCGCGCCGGCAGGCTGTCGGGATCGTCGCCACGTTTTTTCGACTGCGCCCGCTCGTTTGGGTCGCACAGCATCGACCAGGCGGTATCGTCGAGCTGCAAATAGCGGCAGCCGGCGTCATAGAAGGCGCGGATCACGGCGCGATAAGCATTGGCGAGGTCGTCGAAGAACGCATCGAGGTCGGGATAGACCTGTTGGGAGATCGCGGCGCGGCCCTGGCGGAAATGCAGCGTGCTCGGCGCCGGTATGGTCATTTTCGGCGTCACGCGGGTATGCGCTTTGAGAAACTTGAAATGATCCAGCATCGGATGGCCGGAAAACCCGATTTTGCCGTCGATCTTGATGGTCTCGGCCTTGGTCTGCACGCCATGAAACTGGATGCCGTGATCGGTCGTATAAAACGCCACGCCGGCAAGTCCACGGAAAAAATCGAAATGCCACCACGAGCGGCGAAACTCGCCGTCGGTCGCGAGCTTGAGCCCAATCTGCTCCTGCTTGGCGATCGC
>JBPYFG010000096.1:0-3911 GCA_051986365.1 Xanthobacteraceae bacterium | reverse complement strand
CTGCTCGAGGCGGCAGTGCATGAAATTCATCGCCGGCGAGCCGATGAAACCGGCGACGAAACGCGTCTTCGGGCGATGATAAAGGTCCTGCGGGCTTGCGATCTGCTCGATCGAACCGCCGTTCATGACGACGACCCGGTCGGCGAGCGTCATGGCCTCGACCTGGTCATGCGTGACATAAACGGTGGTCGTCTTCACCATCTGGTGCACGCGCTTGATCTCGGTGCGCATTTGCACGCGCAATTTGGCATCAAGATTCGACAGCGGCTCGTCGAACAGAAACACTTTCGGATTACGCACGATCGCTCGCCCCATGGCGACGCGCTGGCGCTGACCGCCGGACAGCGCTTTCGGCTTGCGATCAAGAAGTTCGGCGATGTCCAGAATCCGGGCGGCGTTATCGACACGCTTGCGGATCTCGTCCTTGGAGAATTTGCGCAATTTCAGGCCGAACGACATGTTCTCGTAGGCCGTCATGTGCGGATAGAGCGCGTAGTTCTGAAACACCATCGCGATGTCGCGGTCCTTGGGCGGCCGATCGTTGACGATTTCGCCGCCAATATAGATGTCACCGGCGGTCACCTCTTCGAGACCGGCAATCATACGCAACGTGGTGCTTTTGCCGCAACCCGACGGGCCCACCAGGACCACAAATTCGTTATCCGGAATATCGAGATTGATGCTGCGCACAGCTTCTACGTTGTCGAACCGCTTGACGACGTTGTGCAGCGACACTTCGGCCATGATTTCGAACCTTCCTAACAGAAGTGGGATTTGAATCACTTCCCTCTATTTTTTGTTTGAGCATGCTCTTTTCGGACCTGGCTTCGCCTGCCAAAGCATTGACCGGAGGACAAGGCCGCCACCAGGGCTTCGCCCAGGCGGGAAACCGGCGTCCATTTTTCGGGCCCATGCTCTAACCCTTGGTGGCGCCTGCGGTGAGCCCGGCGATGTAGTAATCCATTAGGAAAGCGTAGATGACGAGCGGCGGCGCTGCGGCAAGGAGCGCGCCGGCCATCAGCATTCCCCATTTGTAAACGTCGGCGCGGATCAAGCTGGTCACGGTACCGACAGTGAGGACCTGCTGGTCCGCCGAATAAAGAAACGCCATTGGGTAAACGAACGCCGCCCACGATACGGTGAAGGCGAAGATCATGGCGGCGATGATTCCGGGCATCGCCACCGGGATGAATATCTTGGTCAACATCTGCATGTGGCCGGCGCCGTCAATCAGCGCCGCTTCATCCAGTTCTTTGGGGATCGACTGGAAATAGCCGATCATGATCCAGGTGCAAAACGGCACTGTCAGCGTCGGGTAAACAAGCACCATGCCCCAATACGAGTTGAGCAGGCCGACCGCCTTGACGATCTGGAACAACGGAATGAACAACAAAGTATCTGGCACCAGATAGGTCAGAAAAATGCCGGTAGCGAGGATGCTCGAGCCCCAAAACCGCATGCGACCGAGCGAAAATGCCGCCAACACGCTGACCACCATGGTGATCGCCACTACGCATAGCGTCACGATGGCTGTGTTCTTAAAGAACGTCAGGAAATCAGTTTGCGTCAGCAGCAGTTTGAACTGATCGAGGGTGACGCCGTTCGCGATGATCCACGGATTGGTCGCCATATGGGCGACCTCGGCGTCGCTCTTGAACGCCGTGACGATCATGTAATAGGGCGGGATCAGAAAGAAGATCGCAAACAGCACAAGGAAAAAGTAAGACGCGATCAGAGCCCAACGCCGATTGCGGCTCAGGCTGCCTTTTAGGCCCAAACCTGCGCCGGCGCCGCGCGCGACAATTGCGGCAGTGCTCATCCGATTTCTCTGCCTCGCTTGCGTACACCGCGCAAAATGAAGATGGCCGCCACGGCGAGGATCGGGAACATGAACAGCGAGGTGGCCGCGCCGAGCGGCAGATCGCCCGAGCGAATGCCGAGCAGGAACGCGTAGGTGGCGAAAACGTGGGTCATGTTTCGCGGCCCGCCAGCTGTCATGATCTGCACGATGTCGAAATTGGCAAACGTGACGATGAGCGAGAACAACACGGTGATAGCAATGATATTGCGCATCATCGGCAGCGTGATGTGGCGGAATTTCTGCCAGGCGTTGGCGCCGTCGATGGCGGCAGCTTCATAAAGTTGCTCGGGAACGGATTTCAGCGCAGCAAGATACATGATCAGGAAGAACGGTGCGCCGTACCAGATATTGACAAGGATAACCGAAAAGCGCGCCCAGTATGGACTGCTAAGCCACGCGATCTCGTCATGGCCGAAGCTCGCGAGGATATAATTGAATGCCGAATGCGTAGGGTCGAACAGCCACCACCAGCTGAGCGACGAGAGCGCGAGCGGAATGACCCATGGCACCAGCAGCATGCCGCGCCATTTGCGCTGACCCTTGGCGGGAAGATTGTTGATCAGGTGCGCAGTGATCAGACCGATCATGGCTTTGAAGAACACCGCGGTCAGCGCGAAAATCGCCGACTGCTGGACCACCATCCAGAATACGTCGCGCGAGAGCAGGAAGCTGAAATTGCCAAGGCCGATGAAACGGGTCTGCGCCTTGTTCAGCGTCGACAAATAGATCGAGTACAGCGCCGGATAGACCACGAGGCAGGCGATGATCAGGATCAAGGGCAGACACATCAGGAACGCGATGGTCGAACGCCGGCGCAGGATTTGATGGAGGTCGCGCGCCCTCGATGAGCCCAATAGCGCGCCTCGCAGCCGGTTTCCTTGCAGCCGTGGTGACCAGGTATGAACCGTATCGGCCATCGCTTGCCTCGTGCTTGGCTACACTTTCAGCGTGATCTTTTCCGTAAACCGGTATCCACTTTTCGGGACCACGCTTTGTGACGCATGCCGGCCAACGAGCCGGCATGCGTGTTGCGCTCCATGAGCCGAAATGGCGCTTAGGCTCGCAAAGTTCCTTCCAGCTCGTTTTCGGCCCACTTGATCACGTCATCAATCTTTTCATTTCCCTGGGTGACCTTGGAAACCATGACGGTATTAATCGCCTGGTTGTAGATTTGCGCACCGACATCCGAGCGGGCCGGCGCGCCGGCCATTGAGGTTTGCTCATCGCCGCGCGGCGGATAGCCATAAACGGTTCCGACTGGCGGTTCGACCGTCTTCCAGGTGTCGAGATCGTACATGCTCTTGAACGACGGCAGATCGTAGCCATACGAGGCCTGGACCAGCTGGGCGATGGATTCCTTCTGGGAAATGTAGAGCAGCAGGTCCTTTGCCGCCGGCTTATTCTTGGAGAAGCTCCAGATGCCGTAGAACTGCGGCAGCTGGCCGACGAAGCGGCCCTTCGACCCTTTCGGCATCGGGTGGGTCCAGCAATTCGCCGCGACCTGCGGATTGTCGCGCTTGGCGACCGCCCAGGCGCTCGGCGGGTTCATGATGCTCGAACCCTTACCGGAAATAAGCCACCGGTTGTTGCCGGCGTCATCCCAGGCGTAAACCTCCGGCGGATTCACCGCCATAAGCTTCTTTAAATATTCGAGCGCCGTGCGCGTCTCGTCGGAATTGATCTTGATATTGTCCTTGGCGTCGACCATGACCACGCCGAAAGCATTGAACATCGCGCCGACCCAATCGACCGCATCGCTGGTCTGACCCATCGGCAAGCCGACCGGGTAACCGGCCTTATGGAGCTTCTCGGCAGCCGTCAGATATGTGTCCCAAGTCCATGTATCGGTCTTGGCCTTGTCCCATTTCGATTCGTCGGCGGGGAAGATGTCGGTCACATCGATGCCGGCATGCTGCTTGTAGAGGTCGATGCGCGAGCAGCAGGGCTTGACCTGACTGCCGACGGCGGTCGGTATTCCGCGCCAGGTGCCCTTGATCTTGGCGAGATATTCGGCGACCGGGCTGATCGGACCATATTGCTGGATCAGTTT
>JBPYFG010000095.1:0-3891 GCA_051986365.1 Xanthobacteraceae bacterium | reverse complement strand
TCGGCGAACTCAGCGGCGCGACGGTACAGGTCGGGCAGGTTTGGTCCATAGGACATCAGGAACCCCGCTTCCACGAGTTCTCGAAACCCGCACATCGTCGGCAGTCGCGCTCCGAGCGCCAACGTGCCGATAAGTATCCGGTTCGTGTTCACAAGCGGGTCGGCAACGACCAACAGCGCATCCGCCCGGCTCTTGAGCAGCTCGAACGTAGAATTGACGTCCGCGGTTTGGCGCATCTCCGAGGTTGTAACGTCGAGGCCGAACGTCCGTGCCGCGGCCTGAGCCTCGCTCACCTCCAGCATAAAATTGGGACTGCTGGGATTGGCTAGGATCGCCAACCGATGGAGACCAGGGACGATCTCACGCAACAATTGGACCCGCTTACCGGCTGAATCGGGCGACTGGAGCGAAAGGCCGGTAACATTGCCGCCGGGCCGCGCCAGACTTGCGACTAAGCCGGCAGCGACCGGATCGCCTGACACTGCAAAGACCATCGGGATTTGCGGTGCCACCTGTTTCATTACGATGGAGTCATTGGTTGATGACGTGACGATCAGGTCCACTTTGAGCCGGACGAACTCGGCGGCAATCTCGTCGAGTCGTTCGGGGCGTCCGGCCGCCCAACGAGACTCGATTGTGATTGTTTGGCCCTCGATCCAGCCTAGTTCGCGCAGCCGCTGCAAAAATGCGCCCGTACTCCGGCTTGGGATCAGAGGATTGGTCGGCGCGACATAGCCGATAATCGGCACATGCCTCGCTTGCTGCGCCCACGCGACGACCGGCCATGCCGCCGCCCCGCCGAGAAACGAGATAAACTTGCGCCGCCTGATGCCGAGCATGAGCTTCCTGCGAGGCAGACCCTGATGGTCCTCAATCGACTTTGCTCGAAGCCGATTGTCAGCTTGGAGAGGTCCACCCCATTCACTTCTGAAACTTGAGGACAAACTCGTCGACCGGCTTGCCGGGCGGCGGCTGGATCGAGAAGTCGCGCGTATCCTCGGGATGGCGCCAGAAATCGCCTTGCGCGACGAGCTTGAAGCCGGCCGCTTCAACTTCATGCCGCAGCGCAGCCTCTTCGATCCGGTGCAACAACTTGCCAACCGACGTGCCGTCGCCCGGTTTCGCGGAATGATCGGCAATCACGAGCGCTCCACCCGGCTTGAGCACGGCATAGAGCTTGCGGTTCATCTCCGCGCGGTCGACCGCCATGTAGGTCGTGTCGTGGTAGAAGAAGAGAAAGGTGATGAGGTCGAAATCGCGCACGTCGGCGGAAACGGGATCGTCGAAGGGCCGCACCAGGCTCACGATATTCTGTCCCGCCGGTGTCTTCAGTCGCGCCTCGAATCTTGCCTTGGCGCGCTCGCCAATGTCGGCGGGGTTCTGCCCATAGACGACGCCGTTAGGCGCCACCGCGCGCGCCATGAGCTCGGTGCTGTAACCGCCGCCGGCGCCCATATCCAGCACCTTCATTCCGAGCTGCGGCGCCGCGAAGGCAAGGAGCTTTAAGGGGTCTCTGCGCTGATCTGTCTGCCGGTCCGCGTCGGTGCGATCCGCCGCAGCAACGATCGCGGCGTATGGGGATGAGGCATCCTGCGCGAAGGCGTCGACCGGCAAATCGCGGACTGCGAACAGGAGCGCAACAGCGGATAGGCAGATGGCAGTGTAATGAAGCTTAATTGTTCCAGTCATGGTGTCCCATTCCTCTGCTACTACAGCGCTACAGCACGTCCCGACCGGAGTGAATCGGGATTCCCAAAGGACTCCGAAGGAGTGAGGCTGATGAACTCGCGCCGTCTCATGGGGGTTACCCAAGGCCAACCGATCACGGACTAGGTATAACAGGTTTGGAGTGGATCAGTGGGTGTGCATCGCAACAAAAAGCAGTCCTTTGGTCCGAGATGGGTCAAAACGAGAATCCGTTCCGTGCGGGCTTATGTCCGCTTTCGCTGGCTGCGGACATCATCGCGGGTCTGCGTCATCCAGAAAAGGCCCGGGCAGCCGGAACAGCCACAACACGACGAATTCCAAGATCAACGGCTAGAACGAACGTGGTTCGGTGCGGGAGCAGAAATCAATGTGAGGGCCCTTGATCAAGCAATGAAGCCGACCCCTGCTCTAAGAGCTTCGCCCGGATCTCCCGCGGTCCGCACGCTTGTGGTCGCGCTATCCCGTGCGCGCGACGCGCCCCTCAATCGGATATGCCGGATCGCTGAATCCCGGCGTCGATGGATGGCCGGGCGGCACCAGGCGATCGATCAGCGCCTCGTCTACCGCCGTAAACTTATGATCGAGCGCGGCGACGTAGCCGTCCCACTGCGCCTCGGTGCGCGGGCCCGCGATAGTGGCCGTCACAAGCGCGTTGTTGAGCACCCACAATACGGCGAACTGCCCGGCGGTCATGCCGCGCTGCTCGGCGTGCTGCTTGATCGCCTGCGCGAGGTGCAGCGATTCCGAGCGCCATTCGGCCTGTAGCATGCGGCGGTCCTTGCGGCCGGCGCGGGTGTCGGGCGGCGCCTCGGCATCTGGCGCATACTTCCCGGTCAGGACGCCGCGCGCGAGCGGACTGTAGGGAACGACGCCGAGTCCATAATAGGCGCAGGCGGGCAGATGCTCGACCTCGGGCATGCGGTTCATAGCGTTGTAGTAGGGTTGGCTTACCACCGGCCGGTCGATGCCAAGCCGGTCGCAGATGGCGCAGATCTCCGCGACGCGCCAGCTCTTGTAGTTCGACACGCCGAAATAGCGGATCTTGCCGGCTCGGACGAGGTCGCCCATGGCGCGCACGGTTTCGGCGAGCGGCGTGCTCAGGTCTTCCTTATGCAGATAGTAGATGTCGATATAGTCAGTGCCGAGCCGGCGTAAGCTCGCGTCGGCCGCGCCCATAATCCACTTGCGCGAGAGGCCGCCCATGTTCGGTCCCTCTCCCATCGGATTGGCGAGTTTCGTGGCGAGCACCCATTGGTCGCGCTGGTTCGAGATGGCGCGGCCGGTCACCTCCTCGGAACGGCCGCCATTGTAGGCGTCGGCACTGTCGATGAAATTGACGCCCGCCTCGCGCGCCTTGGCGGTGATGCGCTGCGCGGTCGGCTCGTCGGTCGCACCACCGAACATCATGGTACCGAGGCAGAGGGGCGACACCTTCAGCCCGCTGCGCCCGAGATTGCGGTAGTCCACGCGCGCCTCCCTCAGTGGCGATCTTTTGGTTCGAGCGCTGCGGCACGAAACGATGCCAAACTATATTATGCTTTTCATTTTTGCCTGGGGGCAAACATGAATTGGCGGAAACTTCTCGCCAGTGCCGAGCTGAGCGGCGACCTATGAGACCTAGTTCAAGATCCAAACGAAAAGCAATCCCAGCTTCCGCAGGCCAACCACGCGGTGATACGCATGGTTTGTCTGGGAAAAGAACATGATAGAAGAATGAGTCTCAGCGGTCTGGGGCTTCTTGCACCTTGCGTAGCATCCGCTCCAGCACCGCCTGCCCGACCGCTTCGCATTCGATGGCGCGGTAGCGTCGCGGCGGGCGGCAGCGATGATCGAGTTTGTCGATGGCTAGTCGGCGCAAGCGCGGGCGTTACTCGACCACCGCGATCATCTCGATCTCAACCATTGCCTCTGGCTGAGCGAGACCGCCGATCTGGATCGTCGTGCTGGTCGGACTGGCTACCCCGAAGTAGCGCATGCGCACGTCGGAGCACTGGGAGAATGCTTGGTAGTTCGTGACGAAGGTGTTGGTCTTAACAACATCGGCCCAAGTCGCGCCAGCGGCCTTGAGGCAGGCGTCGAGGTTCTTAAAGGTCTGTTCGAGCTGCGCCCGCATGTCGCCCGGGCCGACGATGTTGCCCTCTGCGTCGCGTGCCAGTTGGCCGGCGATGTAGATGGTCTTACCCG
>JBPYFG010000094.1:0-2303 GCA_051986365.1 Xanthobacteraceae bacterium | reverse complement strand
GTTTCGCCCGATTGCGACACGCAGATCGCGAGGTTTCCCGGCTTGAGCGGCACCTCGCGATAGCGGAACTCCGAGGCGATATCGACCTCGACCGGCAGATGCGCGAATTGCTCGAACCAGTAGCGCGCCACAAGCCCCGCATAATAGGCGGTGCCGCAGGCAGCGATCGACACGCGATCAAGCTCACGAAAATCGAACGGCAATTGCATCGGCAGATCGACCCGCACCGCCGCCATATCGAGATAATTGGCGAGCGTGTGGCCGACCACTTCCGGCTGCTCATGGATTTCCTTGGCCATGAAATGGCGGTGGTTGCCCTTGTCGATCAACAGCACGGAGGCCTGCGATTTGATCAGCGCGCGCTGCGCGACCTGGCCGCCACTGTCGTGAATTTCGGCGCCAGAGCGCGTCACGATCACCCAATCGCCGTCCTCCAGATAGCTGACCTGATCGGTGAACGGCGCCAGCGCGATCGCGTCGGAGCCGACATACATCGCGCCGTCGCCGAAACCGACGGCGAGCGGAGAGCCTTTGCGCGCGCCGACCAGGAGATTGTCTTCACCGGCGAACAAAAACGCCAAGGCAAAGGCGCCGCGCAGCCGCGGCAGCGTCGTCTTCACAGCGTCGACCGGTGGCGCGCCGCGCTTTATCTCTTCGGTCACCAGATGCGCAATGACTTCGGTATCGGTCTCGGTCGAGAACTTAACGCCGTTGTCCTCAAGTTCGCGGCGCAGTTCGGCGAAATTCTCGATGATTCCGTTGTGCACCACCGCGACTTTTTCGGTGGCGTGCGGATGGGCATTATTCTCGGTCGGCCGGCCGTGGGTCGCCCAGCGGGTATGGCCGATGCCGATCGTGCCTTTGAGCGGCTCATGGGCGAGCCGGGTCTCGAGATTTTTAAGTTTGCCCTCGGCGCGCCGCCGCGTGAGCTTGCCGCTTTCCAGCGTCGCGACGCCTGCAGAGTCGTAGCCGCGATATTCGAGGCGCTTGAGCGCATCGATTAAGTGCGGCGCCGCCGCCTCACGGCCGATGATTCCGATAATCCCACACATGCCAAATATCAGGTATCAGTGATCATTAATTAGGATAGCAGAAAACAAAAGTCAGTACTGATTACTGACTTCCGATTACCGATTCCTGCTCTTGCCCAGCGCCGTTAACCCGCGCAAGCGCGCCGCCCAGCCTTGCTTAACCACTTGGCGGCCCCGCCCGAGCGCCAAGGCGTCAGCCGGAACGTCCTGCGTGATTACCGAGCCGGAGCCGATATAGGCGCCCTCCCCGATCTTGACCGGCGCCACCAGCGCCGAGTTCGAACCGATGAAGGCGTTACGGCCGATTTCGGTGCGGTGCTTGGCGCTACCGTCGTAATTGCAGGTAATGGTGCCGGCCCCGATATTGGCATTGGCGCCGACTGATGTGTCGCCGAGATAGGTCAGGTGATTGGCCTTGGCGCCCGCTTCCACGACGGTTTCCTTGACCTCGACGAAATTGCCGACGCGCGCGCCCTCGCCAAGCCGCGTGCCCGGACGGAGCCGCGCAAACGGTCCGACCGACACGCCTTTGCCGATATGCGCGCCGGCGATATGTGAAAACGAATGAATGACGGCGCCATCCTCGACTGTGACCTTCTCGCCAAACACAACAAACGGTTCCACTATCACATCGCGGCCGAATTTAGTGTCGGCGCACAGATAAACCGTTTCCGGCGCGATCAGCGTGACGCCGGCATCGAGCGCAGCTTGGCGTAGCCGCTGCTGCGCCACGGCTTCCGCTTCGGCGAGCTGTTTTTTGGTATTGATGCCGCGCATGTCGTCCTCCTCGACCTCGACCGCCACCGCGGAGAGCGCCATGCCACGCGCGATTTCGACGGCGTCGGTTAAGTAAAATTCGTGTTTGCGATTGTGATCGCCGATCCGTTCCAGGATCGCAAGGGCGGTTTCGCCCGCGAGCGCCATGGTGCCGCCGTTGCACAAAGCCGTCTTGCGTTCGCTTGCGCTCGCATCGGCCTCTTCGCGAATGGCAACGAGCTCGCCCTTGTCAACGATCAGGCGCCCGTAGCCGGTGGAGTCGCTCGCACGAAAGCCGAGCACGGCAACGGCCGCGCCTGCGGCAATCGCCGCGCGCAGCCGCGACAGCGATGCCGGCTGCACCAGTGGCGTGTCGCCATAGACAATTAGAATCTCGTCAGTCTGTCTTTCGATGGCAGCCCGTGCCGCCATCACCGCATGCGCAGTGCCGCGTCGCTCCTGCTGCACGAAGCATTCGGCCTCGGGCGCCGCGCGTTTGACTTCGGCAGCCACCGC
>JBPYFG010000093.1:0-3893 GCA_051986365.1 Xanthobacteraceae bacterium | reverse complement strand
CGATCTTGATGAACCCGTCGGCGACCTGTTCGGCGGCCCGCCCGTCGCCGATCTGTTTCGAAAGCGCGGCAAAGGCGTTGGCCACCGCCTCGGCGTCGAGCGGCAAATTCTGCCCCGGCCCGAAGATCTGCGGAAAAAATTCCGGAATGAGTTTCCCCACCATCACATTGGCGTCGGTCACTGCCAGCGGACCGCCACGCCGGTAGCATTTCGGCCCGGGATTGGCGCCCGCCGAATCCGGACCGACGCGAAAGCGTGCGCCGTCGTAGTGCAGGACCGATCCGCCGCCCGCCGCGACCGTGTGAATGAGCATCATCGGCGCGCGCATGCGCACGCCGGCGACTTCGGTTTCGAACGCGCGCTCGTATTCGCCGGCGAAATGCGACACGTCGGTCGAGGTGCCGCCCATGTCGAAACCGATCAGCCGGGACAAGCCGGCGGCGCGTCCGGTCTCGGCCATGCCGACCACGCCAGCCGCCGGACCCGACAGGATCGCATCCTTGCCGCGAAACAGATCGGCCGCGGTGAGCCCGCCCGACGACATCATGAACATCAGGCGGGGATGATCGGTGCCAAAGCCAGCGCCGGGATGTCCCCTCCCCCCTTGAGGGGGAGGGTTAGGGAGGGGGGTATTTTCGGACGGGGTTGATACACCCCCCTCCCGGCTGCCTGCGACAGCCGACCTTCCCCTCAAGGGGGGAGGTGAAAAAACGTTGGCCGCGCCGCCGCTCCGCAAGTCCCCCGCCACCTGCGCCACATAGCGGCGCAGAATCGGCGATAGATAGCTGTCGACCACGGTGGTATCGCCGCGGCCGACGAGCTTGATCAACGGCGACACTTCGTGGCTGGCCGACACCTGCGGAAAACCGAGCTCGCGGGAGAGCGCCGCGAGTTGTTGCTCATGCGCGTGGTAGCGATAGGCATGCATCAGCACGATGGCGATCGCGCCGATGCCGTCGGCTTTGGCGCGTTCGAGCGCGCGCCGCGCCGCTTCAAGGTCGAGCTCGCGCTCGACCTTGCCATCGGCGCGCACGCGCTCCTCGACCTCCACCACGCGCTCGTACAGCATGTCCGGTTTGACGATATGCTTGGCGAAGATTTTCGGCCGCGCCTGGTAGCCGATGCGCAGCGCGTCGCGAAATCCCTTGGTCACCAACAGCAGCGTCCGCTCGCCCTTGCGCTCGAGCAGCGCGTTGGTGGCTACCGTGGTGCCCATCTTGACAGCATTGATGCGCTCGCTCGGAATCGCGGCGCCCGGCGGCAATCCGAGCAAATGGCGGATGCCGTGCACCGCCGCATCGCGATAAGCCTCCGGATTTTCCGAAAGCAGTTTGTGAGTGACGAGCGCGCCATCCGGCTTCCTGCCGATCACATCGGTGAACGTGCCGCCGCGATCGATCCAGAATTCCCAGGCGCCCGACCCCGATACGGTCTCAGACATGCCAGCCGCTTCCGTGCTCGATCCAACCGCGAGTTTATGAGACACTAGGGCCACGACGAAGCCCGATCCACAAGACGATTGCACTAGTAGAGGATGCGATGATGCACAAGATTGCGATCTCTCCAGCCGCGCTCGACCGGATGACGCGGCGCATGGGCAAATTGCATCCGTTCGACACCATGGCGCCGTGCAAGACCGGCTTGCTGGTGATCGACATGCAAAACTACTTCGTCAAGCCGGGACATCAGGGCGAGATTCCGGCGGCCCGCGAGATCGTGCCGAACATCAATCGGCTCGCTGCCGATTTGCGGCGGCGCGGCGGCCATGTCGTCTGGATCCGCAACGGCACCAGGGACACGCGGGAAAGCTGGTCGACCTTGCATGAAAACCTGATGACTCCCGAGCGGGTGGAACGGCGCTTGGCGGACATGGATATCGACGGCGACGGCTATGCCTACTGGCACCTCAACGACATTCGCCCCGAAGATGCGCAAATCACCAAGACCCGCTACAGCGCCTTTATCCAAGGCGCCTCGACGGTCGAGCAACACCTGCGCGACCGGGGTATCGACACGCTCTTGATCACCGGCACCGCAACGAATGTCTGCTGCGAAAGCTCGGCGCGCGACGCCATGATGCTCAACTTCAAGGTCGTGATGGTGTCGGATGCGCTCGCCACCCATACCGATGAAGAGCACAACGCAACGCTATCAGCGCTCTACGGGCAGTTCGGCGACGTTCAGACCACGGACCAGGCGCTGCAATCGCTCGAACGCGGCGACGCCGCGCGAGCGGCGGCGTAGTCCCTAGTTCCCTCGCCTACTTCACGAGTGAGGACGAGTTTAATCATTCTCGCGATGCGTCTGCGCATCCGAGCTATGCCACGCGCATTCTCTGACTCGTCACCACCGGACTTGATCCGGTGGTCCATGAGTTTTCGCAATGCTCAACCGAGTCAAGAACTAGGCTTCGACGTAATCAGCAATGCTGGTGGGTTTGGGGACTGCCAAACCGCGCCAATAGACACACGGGGCCGAAGCGAGAGCAACAGTTACGAAACAACCCCCTCCCGATCCGCTTCGCAAGTTTCGCGAAGCGGATCAACCTCGCCCTCAAGGGGGAGGTGATGCACGTTTGATACGCGCGTCTAAACCCCGAACAACTCCTCCGCATTGCCGTGGGCGATGCGTTCGCGATCGGCGGCGGAGACCGGCAGCTGCTCCAAAAATGCGCGCGCCAACGTCATCGACTGGTACGGATGGTCGGCGGAAAACATGATGCGCGGCACGCCGACTTCGAGCAGCAGATTGAGAAAGGTCGTCGGGAAATTGAAGCCCGACACAGTGTAATACACGTTCTCGCGCAAATAGGAGGTAATCGGCCGCTGCAGCTTGGTCATGGCCGGCGCCATATTGTCGAGCCGGGGGAAAAGCGACATTAAACCTTCGCCGAGATGACCGATCACGAGCTGCAGTTTCGGAAAGCGGTCGAAGGCGCCGCCGAGAATAAGCCGGAGGACGTGAACCGCGGTCTCGATGTGCCAGCCCCAGCCCGGGCTGCCGAACACGTCGCTGACCACGGGTGAAAAGCCGGCGTAATAGGCCTCGAACACCGCCTGCGGCGGCTTGGTCGGATGGATATGGATTGGCGCGTTGCGCGCCTCGGCGCATTCCAGGATCGGCCAGAAAAACTTGTCGTCGAGGTAGCGGCCGCGCACGTGGCCGTTGATCACCGCGCCCTTGAATGCGCCGGAACGCAGGCGTTGCTCCAATTCCGCGGCTGCCTTGTCCGGCATCGTCGTCGGCAGCGCGGCAAAGCCGCCGAAGCGCTTGGGATGTTTCTTCACCGCTTCGGCGACGGCGTCATTGGCGTCGCGCGCGAGCGCGATGGCGTCGCCGGCATCCAATTGCTCGGTGCCGGGCGAGGTCAAGGACAGCATCTGAAAATCGATGCCAGCCGCATCCATCGCGGCGAGGCGCTTGTCGCCGATGTCGCATAAGGGCTCGATCAGTTTCATGGCGCGGCCTTCAAACTTCAGCGCCGCCTTTTTCAGGTCCTGGCCAGGACCGTCGAGAAACAAGGGCGTGGCAAAATGCTCTTCAAGTGTGATGACGCGCATGGGTGATCCTAGTTGAAATGGCGAAATGAGTATTCATCTGACGTCATCCTGAGGTGGCCACGAAGTGGCCCTCGAAGGATGTTGCTCTTGCATTCGGGCCGTCGCCCTTCGAGACTCGCGTAGCTTGTCATCGGGCCGGCCACTTCGGGCTGGACCCGTTGGCTCGCACCTCAGGGTGACGGAATGAGCGATTCATTTTGCTCCATTATTATTCCACACGGATATGCGAATCGCGAATGAGCTTGCGCCATTTCGGCTCTTCGCTGCGGATGCGATCGGCAAGATCGGCGGGCGAACCGGCGAGCGATTCAAAATATTGCGCGTCGAGAAAGT
>JBPYFG010000092.1:0-3420 GCA_051986365.1 Xanthobacteraceae bacterium | reverse complement strand
ATCGGGCCAGCGCGCCATCATTGGTCAGCAGCAACAGCCCTTCGGTGTTGAAATCGAGCCGCCCGACGCTGATCAGGCGCGGCAGCTCGCGCGGCAGATTTTGAAAAATCGTCGGTCGGCCTTGCGGATCGGCATGTGTCGTCATCAATCCGCGCGGCTTGTAATAGAGGAACAGACGGGTGCGCTGGTGAGCCGGCAGCGGCTCGCCATCGACCGTGATGCGATCCGAGCCGGTGACATCAATCGCGGGCGAGGCGATGATCGCGCCGTTGATCGCGACTCTGCCGGCGGCAATCCACGCTTCGGCTTCCCGCCGTGAAGCGAGACCGGCGCGCGCGATGACTTTCGCGATACGCTGACCGGCTTTGCGTTGGTTCGACCGCTCTTTCATGCTCGTCTTTGCTTAGCTAAAGCGAAATGGTTATTCGCTTTAGCTTCTTGTTTGAACATGGTCTTTTCGGAAAACCGGTATCCACTTTTCCGGATCATGCTATAGCCGACGTGTATAAAGACGTGGATGGACGGCACAAGACGCTACCCGGAAAATCCATGGCGTCGTTTATGGATATGGCACTCGACGAGGCGCGCGGCGCCGGTCGACGCGGCGAGGTGCCGGTCGGCTGCGTGCTGGTGCGCGATGACGAGGTCATTGCGCGCGCCGGCAATCGCATACTGGTCGATCGCGACCCGACTGCGCATGCCGAAATGATCGTCATCCGTGAGGCCGCGCATCGGCTCGGCTCCGAGCGTCTCGATGGGTGCGATGTCTATGTCACGCTCGAGCCCTGCGCGATGTGCGCAGCCGCACTGTCATTCGCGCGCATCCGCCGCCTGTACTACGGCGCTTCCGATCCCAAAGGCGGAGCCGTGGAAAACGGCGTGAAATTTTTTGCTTCGGCCAGCTGCCATCACCGGCCCGAGATCTATGGCGGATTCGCCGAAGCGGCGGCCGGGGCGCTGCTCAAAGATTTTTTTAAGCAGCGCCGCTAATGCGAAATGGCTTTAGTTCGTCATTTCGCATTATTTTTTGCGCATAATCTTTTCCGACCTGGCTTCGCCCGCCGAAGCGTCGAATGGAAAGGCTCGCGATTGGCAAGGCTTCGCGCAGGCGGGAAACCGGTATCCACCCCGGACCACGTCCGGGGCAGGCTTTTTCGGGATCATGCGTTGAGCAACGCGCCGAGCCTTTCCTTTATTTCGGCCTTTGCCGATTCGGCGGAGCGGATAATTGCGCTCGCCTGCCGAAACCCTAGCGTGCGGAAAATGCTCACATTTGGCCGGATCAAAAGATCAGGGGCGGCATGGTCGAGTTTTGCGGCGACGATGGCGCTGCCCATCACCATGACCGTCGTGTAAAGCGCTTCCCAGATGTTCGGCACGTCGACGCGCTCGCCTTCGGGGATTCCGTAAACATCGACGCCGACGGTGCGATCGGCGCGTCCGGCGAGCTTGTCGAAGGGCAAGGGATTGGTGGCGCCGCCATCGATCAGGACACGGCCGTCGATGATCATGGGACGGAACAAGCCGGGTATAGCGATCGAGGCGGCCAAGGCCGGCCGCAATGGGCCCGACGCAATTGCCAATTCACTGCGGCGGTGCAGGTCGGTGGCCATGGCGATGAATGGAATGGCCAGTGCGGAAAATTTGGCGGGCACTTGAGCAGGCATGAATTGTTCGCAAAATTTCTCGGCATCGATCTGCGTGGCTTGGCTGAGCCGTCCGTACAACAGATCGCCGAGATTGCCGGCGCGTGCGGTCATCAGCCGGCGCCGTGTCTCGCCCCAATCATGCGCGAAGGTGATGACGTGGTGGCGGATGTCCTTGCCGCGCATGCCTGCTGCGTAGGCGGCGCCGATGAGCGCGCCGATCGAAGTGCCGGCGATCGCGGTCGGCCGGACGCCCATCTCGTCGAGCGCTTCGATGACCGCGATGTGGGCAAGCCCGCGGGCGCCGCCGCCGCCAAGCGCCAGAGCAAAAGATTTCATGCGCCGGCCTGGGAAGCGAATTCGAAAGCTTTGGCGGCAAGCGGCCGCACCAGCTGCGCCTTGCTGGCGGCAAGGGCGCTGGTCGCGGTGCCGTCGCGCACTCTGCCGGCGATACCCTGCATGATCGCGGCCAGACGAAAAAAGTTATAGGCAAAATAAACCGGCAAATGCGGCCGCGGATCGAGGTCGGTCCTCGCCACATAGAGATCGATATAGGCCTCGAGTGACGGGATGCCGAGCGCACCGAGATCGAACCCCATGAGCGAGCCGGTGCCGGCATCCGAGTGCGGCATGTGCCACTGCATCAAGTGATACGAGAAGTCGGCCAGCGGATCGCCGAGCGTTGACAATTCCCAATCCAGCACCGCGACAATCGTGGGCGCGTCGGCGGCGACGATCATGTTGTCGAGCCGATAGTCGCCGTGCACGAGGCGCGGCATCTGCTCCGGTGGCAGATGCGCGGGCAGCCAGTCGATAAGCCGCTCCATGTCGTCGATTCGTTCGGTCTCGGAGGCGCGATATTGCTTCGACCAGCGCGCGATCTGCCGCTCAACGTAATGTTCGCCACGGCCGTAATCGCCAAGCCCGATCGTCGCCGGATCGAAAGCGTGCAGGCGGGCGAGCGTCGCGTTCATGCCGTCATATACTTGCGCGCGTTCCGCCGGATAGGAATCCGGCATATGCGGCTCCCAGAATACTCGGCCGCCAGCGAATGCCATGAGGAAGAAAGCGGTGCCGACAATGCTTTCATCGGCACAGAAAAGCAGCGGCTCGGCAACCGGAAAGGCTTGTGCATACAGCGCGCTGATGACGCGGTGTTCGCGGTCGACGGCGTGGGCGGACGGCAACAACTTTCCCGGCGGTTTGCGGCGCAGCACGTAGCGGCGCTGCGGCGTTTCGATCAGATAGGTCGGATTGGATTGCCCGCCTTTGAATTGGCTGACGTGTGCGGGACCGGCGAAGCCTGGTACATGTTCGCTCAGATAGCTCTCCAGGCGCGCGACATCGAATCGCAGCCGTTCAGCGACCTCGCGCGTGCCCGAGAAAGCGCTTTGACGTTCGCTGTTCGTCATGTCCCGGCGGTGAAGAAATCAAGCAAGGCCTGCGCCGTCGCCGCTGGATTTTCTTCGGGCAGATAGTGGCCGCTCGCGATCGGCGCGCCGCGCAGATCGGAGGCCCAGTCGCGCCAGCAGGCCAGCGGGTCGACGCCGGCATTGGCCGGCAGCCCTTGCGCACCCCACAAGGCGAGAACGGGGCAGCCGATCTTTTTGCCAGCGGCGCGATCGGCCTCATCGTGTTCGAGATCGCTGGTGCGGCCGGCGCGATAATCCTCGCACATCGCATGAATCCGGGTCGGATCCTGGTAGGCCGCATGATAATGCGCGAGCGCGCGCGCATCGAAGAAATCCACGCTCTGCGCCTTTGCGCCCGCCGC
>JBPYFG010000091.1:0-3396 GCA_051986365.1 Xanthobacteraceae bacterium | reverse complement strand
CAGCGCTCTACGTCGTCGCCTCGCTCCATTGTCTCTGGCGCACAATCGCGATCGGCCGCGAAGGCGATGCCGCCCGCGTCGCCGCGCGCCGGATCGAGGCCGGCGAGGTGAATTTCGCCACAGACCTCGGAAATGCTTTGCCGGATGGTCTTATCGCCGATCACATCCGTGACCTGGCGCGCAAGGCGCGTATGCAAGGCGCCGGCCAGCTCGACCAGACCCTGCTGCTGCGATCGCTCGCCGACCGGCTGCGCGGTTCCAATGGCTTTGGTGCTTTCGCCAGTGACACGCTGATAAAGCTTGGCCTCCTCGGCACGATCATCGGCTTCATCATCATGCTGGCGCCGATCGCTGGCCTTGACGCAGCCGATCGCACGCTACTGAAATCCTCAATGGGATTGATGGGCGACGGCATGGCGGTGGCGATGTATACAACACTCGCCGGCTTGGTCGGCTCGATCCTTCTCAAGGTACAGTATTACATGCTCGACGCGGCTACGGCACGCGTCTTCTCACACGCCGTCAGGCTCACCGAGACGCGTGTGGTGCCGGCGTTGGAGCGCCACGATGCTCGATGACTTCAGCCTGTACCCGCGAGAGGAGCCATTCGATCCGTTCAGCGTGATGCTGTTCAAGGCCCTGCAAGTCGTCGCCTTCCTGTTTTTTATCGCGCTTTTGGCGATCACTCCCCAAGCCAACGAGGGCAAGATCGACTCGAAGGCCGAATTTATCATCACCATGGATTGGCCCGACAACCATCCCGACGATCTTGATCTGTTCGTTCAGGATGCCGCCGGCAATATCGTGTGGTACCGACATCGGGAAGCGGGTTTTATGGTTCTCGAGCGCGACGATCGCGGTGGTGCGAACGATTTCATTCTGGTCAACGGAAAAAAGATCGCCTCCCCGATTCGCGAGGAAATCGTGACCGTCCGAGGGATTGTTGCCGGCGAGTACACTGTCAACATCTCGCACTTTCAGGCGACCACTGGACAGCCGGTGCCGGCGAGGATCAAGGTGCAGAAGCTCAATCCGACCACCCAGGTTATCTTCGACACCGTAATAACGGTCGATCACACAGGCGACGAAAAGACCGCTGTGCGTTTCGTGCTCGACCAGGCCGGAAACGTGCTCGACGTCAACTCGCGGCCAAAATCCTTGATCGATAATTTTCGGGATTGGGGCCGAAACGGCGCCGACCTCGACCCCAAAACCCACTATCAAAAGAAACTATGACGAGTTTGACGACCGAAATTCTTGGGCTCTCTATCGCGTATGCGCTTCTCGGAGTGCTGCTGCTCACCGCCTGTCTGTTCACGCGGCTCCCGTGGCCTCTCAAAGCCGCCGGCATCGTCCTTACCAGCATGTTCTACGTCGTGAGCTTCTATGCGGCCCGCGGACTGCTGGGTTGGTCGTCTGTCGATCCTCTGCCGCCGCGGTTCAAGCTCCTTCACGTGCGGATCGTGGAGCCACATTCTCTCGCGGGCGATCCGGGCGCTATCCATTTGTGGATCGAAGCGATCGATGACGACAACCGGCCGACCGGCGTCCCTCGTGCCTATCGCCTGCCCTACAACGCCAAACTCGCGGAAAAAGCCGAAGCCGCAATTAAAGCGAGCGCCAATGGCAGCCCGCAGGGTGGACGCACGGCCGATGTCGGCACTGGCGAGGGCGGTGAGGGCCAGATCACAGCGCGGGAAGTCACGCCGAGTTCAATCACCACGACCGGCGGCGGCGATCCTTCAACGGGAGGACCGCTGGATCCGGGAATAGCGCGCGATGAGAGCCGCAGCATCGTGTTCTCGCCGTTGCCCCCGCCGCGTATGCCGCCGAAGGATGCGCCGCAGTGATATCGGCGTGGGATGTCGCATTTTGGGTGGCGGATTCAACTGATCAGCGCAACACCTTCTAATCTTACGAGGTGAGGAGGTGTGCCATGGTGACGTCGCGGATTTGGTTCACGGCAGCGCAGAAGGCCGAGCTGTGGGAGCGATGGAAGAACGGGCAAAGTGCTGCGGCCATCTCGCGGGCACTGGAAAGGAAGAACAAGACCGGCGTTGAGCGGATCGTGGTACTCCATGGAGGGATCGGGCCGGCGCCGCGCCGGAGAGCCCTGGCAGCACTAAGGTTTGAGGAACGCGAAGAGATTTCCCGTGGCATTGCAGTGGGCCGGTCGATCCGGCAGATCGCCCAGGGCCTCGGACGGGCGCCATCGACAGTAAGCCGGGAGATCAGGCGCAACGGCGGCAGTCAGGCCTATCGTGCAAACCGGGCTGATCGGCGTGCCAGGGAGCGGGCGTTGCGCCCCAAGCCTTGTCGTTTGGCACTGTACAGCGAGCTACGATGGCGCGTGGCGCAGAAGCTCGCGCTGCAATGGTCGCCGCAGCAGATCTCCGGCTGGCTGAAGCAGGAGTTCCCAACCCACCAAGACATGCAGATATCTCACGAAGCGATCTATCGCAGCCTCTTCATCCAGACCCGCGGCGTGCTGAAGAAGGAGCTGACGGCGCAGTTGCGTACTGCGCGGCGGATGCGTCACCCCAAGAGCCACAACGCGAAGAGTGGACAGGGGCATATCCTCGATATGGTCTCCATCCGCGAGCGGCCCGCTGAGATTGAGGATCGCGCTGTGCCAGGGCATTGGGAAGGAGACCTTCTTACCGGAGCGAACGACACGCACATCGCCACCCTGGTCGAGCGCAATACCCGCTTCACGATGCTCGTCAAGATCCCCCGCAAGGACACGACGACTGTTGTTGCTGCGCTTGCCAAGCACATCAGCAAGCTGCCTGAGGAGTTGCGACGCTCCCTGACCTGGGATCAAGGCAAAGAGATGCATGCCCACAAGCGCTTCACGGTTGCCACCAACGTCCAGGTCTACTTCTGTGATCCGCGCAGTCCCTGGCAGCGCGGCTCAAACGAGAACACCAACGGCCTGCTGCGTCAGTACCTCCCGAGAGGAACCGACTTCTCGCGCATCTCTCAGAGTTATCTGAACGCGATTGCTCTGCGGCTCAATCAACGTCCGCGAAAGACCTTGGGCTTCCAGACGCCAGCCGATAGACTACCAGCGGTGTTGCACTGACCGGTTGAACGCACAGGGGAAACCCGGACATAAAGCCGACGTCATCGAATGACCGAAGTCTGACCTTGAGCCGACATGGGCAATTCCCAGGGGCGAGGGCACACCGTCGAAATACTGCAGAACTCGTGTCAGAGCCACTGCCTGTAGGCCACTTGTGCACAAATCGTCGCCCATCTGTTCGCAATAGACCAAGAAGCTTGTTTGTTTGCTCAATAATCTGCGACTCAGGGTCGGGCAGGGCAATTCCGGCTTTGACCATCTGAGACATTGGCTTCCGCAAAAGGCGGCTACAACTTTTCATGGAGTATTGC
>JBPYFG010000090.1:0-7078 GCA_051986365.1 Xanthobacteraceae bacterium | reverse complement strand
CGTCTTGCAGCGCGGCCGCGATTGGCTTTGGCTTGCCGGCAACCACGATCCCGATCCGCCGCAGGGCGTCGGCGGCCGCGTCGCCGCGGAGCTTGCAATCGGGCCGCTTACGTTTCGCCACGAGCCGTCGCCGCACGGCGCCGATGGCGAGATTGCCGGCCATTTGCATCCGAGCGCGCGGGTCGCGCAGCGCGGCCGCGGCGTGGCGCGGCGCTGCTTCGCCGCCGATGCCAAGCGGATGGTGATGCCGGCATTCGGCGCCTATGCCGGCGGACTCAACATTCGCGACCGCGCCTTTGTCGCACTGTTCGGCGCGCTGTCGTTTACCGCGCTTCTGCTCGGGCAGGGGCGGCTTTACGCCATCCCGGCAGCGCGCTGCATCGCGGATTGAAAAGTTAATTTGTGTTTGGTTCAGGCCCGCCGAGATTTGCGCTTTTCGTTCGCGGCTTCGGCCGCGGCGGCTGGATGGCGGCGTCCCAGCCGCCCGGCGGTGCCTTGACTTTAACTGCGTCGTCCGGCTGCGGCTCGGGCTTCCAGTTTTTCACCACGAGATCCGCCGCAGCCAGCGTCGCTTCATCGAGTTGCGCGGCAATGTCGTCGCGCTTGTTCGCGGCTTCGACATTGCCGGCTTTCGCGGCAAGGGCAAACCACTTGTAGGCTTCGGCATAATTCTGCGGCTCGCCGCTGCCGCGGGCGTAGAGAATCGCAAGATTGTACTGGCTGTCAACGATGCCGCGATCGGCAGCCTTGCGGAACCAGAGCGCCGCGGTGTGGTAGTCGGGCCGTCCGTTTATGCCGTCGGTATAGAGCACGGCGAGATTATGCATCGCCTTGCCGTTGCCCTTCGCGGCCGCCGCTAGATAAAGGTCACGCGCGGCGGCGAGGTCTTTCTTCACGCCGATACCTTTTTCATAATAGCTGCCGAGCCGGAATTGGGCCGGCGCCAGCCCCTGTTTGGCTGCGAGGTCGAGCCAATAGGCGGCTTGCCGCTCATCGCGCGGAACACCGCGGCCCTCGCCAAAACGCACCGCAATTTCATATTGCGCCGACATTTCGCCGGCGATCGCGGCGGCACGCAACGCCGGTCCGCCGATCGCGGGCGGCAACGTGTCGATCGAGAGCGCGGGAGTATTCAGCGCCGTGACATTTGACGGCGCCGGCGGCGGCGAGGCTGAGGGCGTCGGACGGGGCGACAACGAACCGGTGGGATCGGCAGCATTCGGCAACTGCGGTGCGGCTGATGCTGGCGCGGGCGTGATGCTCGGCGCGGCACTTGCAATGGCACTTGGAGCGGCGGGCTGGGTGGCATTCGACGGCGAGGCAGCCATGGGCTGTACTGTAGGCGCCGTGGCCGCTGGCTCGGCATTCTGTTTGCCGCCGTCACTTCCGCCCGGGGCTGCACCGGGGATTGCACCTGAGATCGCACCTGAGATCGCACTTGGGGCCACGTTCGGCGCCGTGCTTGGCGCCATGCTCGGGACTGGCGCGACCAGTGGGGTCGGGCCGGTTGTGGCGGCGAGCGACGGTTCGGCCCTGCCCAAGGGTTGCGCCGATCCGCTCCGCGGCGGTGCCGGGGCTGTCGGTTCCGCTGGACTCTGCGACGGCGCCGCCGTGTCTTCAGCGGGCCGACTGTCCTGAAAAATATGCAATGCGATCTGCAAACAGCCGACGGTCAAGAGTGCGATGGCGCCGGCGACCAAAACTTTGCGCATCGCCCACGGCTTGCTCTCGTGGGTTTCGCCGTCTGCACGGCTTCGCGAACGCCGTCGCCGCGATCTGGAACGCATCTCGTCGTTGCTCGCTGGCGCCGTGGCGGCCTGAGCGGCACGCCGCGCCGCCGCGATGAAGTCTTGCCGCTCGGCTGCCCCGATCATCTCGCCCGGTGCGGTCGGTGCGCCGGCGAGCGACGGTGTAGCGGTTTCCTGTGCATTGTCCGCTGCCGGCTCGGCCTCCTCGGCGGCTGGTTGCGTCGCGATTTGACTGCGCGGCGCGCGCAGCGTGGCGTCGTGAATGTCGCTCTCGATCATCGCCAGGCGGCCGACCACCTGTTCGACGGTGCCGTGAACGGCCTCGAGCGAATCCTGGGTGCGCTGCTCGCTGCGCTTGATTTCGGCAACATCGCGCGCAATCGCGGCGACCGCGGGTCGCGAGCTGGCGCCCGCCGCGGGCGCTGGCTCGGCGCCGCGTAGCTGCTCCATATGGGCGAGCAGGTCGCTGACGCCGCGCTCGACCGCGGCCATATTGCCGAGCCGCGCATCCGATGCGTCAAGCCGGCCGATCAGCTGCGCGATTCGCTCCTCGAGCCGCTTGAACGCCGCCGGATCGGTCGTGCGCCGAACCGATTCGAGCTTCTCCATCGTGTCGGACAAAAGCTTTTCGAGGCCGCGCGGGACAGCGATCTCGGCCGAGGCGTTGATCGCATCGGTGAGCGTGTCGATGCGGTCGCCGAGCGCCGAAACCGCCTGGCCGGTGGCGGTGCGCTTGGCCAGAGCGTCGATCTTGGCGGCGAGGCTGCGCACATCCTCGGCCACCTTATTGAGCGCGTCGTTCGAGGCGACATGCGAGACGACGCTGCGCAAAGCGCCGATCGCGGTTTCAAGTTGCCGCAGCGCTGCAGGGTCTTCCCTGGCGATGATCAGGTCAAGCTTTTGCGCCAGCGCCTTGAGCGCCTCGTCGAAGCCGACCAGATTCTCGGCCGTGGTCATGCCGTGCAATGCGCCGAGGACCTCGGTCAGACCGCGCTCGATTCCGGCGATCGCGTCCGCGTCGCTGGTGCGCTCGCGGGAGCGCTCGACGCGCCGCGCCAGGGCCTCCACCTCGACGCAGAGCGACTCGACCGCCTTACGCGGCAGCGCTTCGGTGAGCTGGCGTCTGATGTCGGCAAGATCGCTGCGGAACGCGGCGATGACTTTGTCGAGGCCGGTCGAACGCAGCGATTCGATCTGCGCCGTAATACGACGCA
The DNA here is from genome assembly GCA_051986365.1 of Xanthobacteraceae bacterium. Taxonomy (GTDB): domain Bacteria; phylum Pseudomonadota; class Alphaproteobacteria; order Rhizobiales; family Xanthobacteraceae; genus BOG-931. The sequence continues at coordinate 4,116 of JBPYFG010000090.1, read as the reverse complement.
ACTGTTCCTCCAGCTCTGGAAATTCCGGCGCTTGTCCGGGTTTTGCTTGCTCGGCGGCAAGCTGCGGCGTGGTCGCGGGCGAGGGCAGATCTGGTTGCTGCGAAGCGCTGAAAACCGGCCCGTCAGCGGGGTCGGCGCCGCCGCCCAAACGCACAAGCCGCCGCGGCTGCGCCGGCGCGCCGCGCAGTGCCGGTTTGCCGCGCGCCAGTTGCTCAAGCTGATCGGTGAGCCGGTCGAGCCGGGCGTGAACCTCGCTCAGAACATCGTCGTATTGGTGATCGCGCCGTGGCGGGCGCGGCCTGCTGCTGCGGCCGTAATCGTCCTGCGCCGCCTCATCGGGCCAGCGATAGTCCGCGTCGGAATGATCGGTCGGCCGCAGCGAAGCGCGACCATCCTCGTCGCTCTGTTCGATGAGTTCGTTGAGCCACTCGCCGACCGAGACGCCGGATCGCCGCGCGGCCTCATAGGCCGCCGCGACGGTATCGGGACGCAGGCCTCTGAGATTCCACGGACCGCCGGATTTCATCGCGGGCAAAACCACTTCGGAAGGAACGTGGATCGCCCTGGTCTCTAGCGAAGCCGCTCGACAGCAAAGCGGAGGGCGCGGTCTTCTGTCCTCCACCGACTTTTCCGGATTTACTGTAAACAAGCGGTTAATTTCGGCCTGCCGCGAACCGCCGCCTCGGCCGGCAAGCTACGGTCCGGCCTCGCCATTTCATCGTCGTAGCAGCGGTATAAATCGGCTAGGCTTTGGCTGCGGCCGACCCCGGTTGCCCACCAGGAACGGCTGCAAGTGACCTAAAGGACAACCGCAAATCCGCTAGAGGCACTGATGCCGGTCTACAAAGCTCCGGTCGACGAAGTGACATTCCTGTTGCGCGATGTTTTTCGTCTCGACCGCTATAACAATTTGCCCGGTTTTGCCGAAGCGACGCCGGACGTTGTCGAGGCGGTGCTCGCGGAAGCGGCAAAATTTTCCGAAGCGGTCCTCATGCCGCTCAACCGGGTTGGCGACAAGGAAGGCTGTCGGCGCAATGCCGATGGCAGCGTCACCACCCCGAGCGGTTTCAAGGACGCCTATAAAAAGCTCACCGAAGGCGGCTGGATCGGCGTCTCGGCGCCGGCCGAATTCGGCGGGCAGGGCCTGCCGACTGTCATTAATCAGGCGGTTGGCGAGTTTTTCGCCTCCGCCAATATGGCATTCGGCATGTATGCGGCGCTCACCGAAGGTGCCGCCGCCGCGATCGCGGTGCACGGCTCGCCCGAGCAAAAAAAGCTCTATCTGCCAAAGCTCATATCCGGCCAATGGGCCGGCACTATGAATCTCACTGAGCCGCAATGCGGCACCGATCTCGGCCTGGTGCGCACGCGCGCCGCAGCGCAGAGCGACGGCAGCTACAAGATCACCGGCACCAAGATTTTCATCTCCGCCGGCGAGCACGATCTTGCGGAAAATATCGTGCATCTGGTGCTGGCACGGATCGACGGCGCGCCGGCCGGCACGCGCGGATTGTCGCTATTCATCGCGCCGAAATTTCTGCCGGCTCCGAACGGCGGCGTGGGCGTGCGCAACGCCGTGTCCTGCGGTTCGATCGAAGAGAAAATGGGCATTCACGGCAACGCCACCTGCGTGATGAATTACGACGGCGCGACCGGCTGGCTTGTCGCCGAGCCCAATCGCGGCTTGCAGGCGATGTTCACAATGATGAACGAGGCGCGACTTGGCGTCGGCGTGCAAGGCTTGGCGATGTCGGAGGTGGCCTACCAGAATGCCGCGGCTTACGCCAAGGAGCGGCTCGCCGGGCGGGCGCTGACCGGCGCGAAATTCCCGGACAAAGCCGCCGATCCGATCATCGTGCATCCCGACGTGCGCCGCGTGCTGATGAGCATGCGCGCGTTCAACGAAGCGGCTCGCGCGCTCGCGGTGTGGACGGCGCTCAAAAGCGACATCGCGCATCGCGCCGCCGATGCCAAGGAAAAGCAGGCGGCGGACGATCATCTGGCGTTGCTCACGCCGGTGATCAAAGGCGTGCTCACCGATGCCGGCTTTGCCCATGCAGTGTTGGCGCAGCAGATCTATGGCGGTCACGGCTACATCGCCGAGCACGGCATCGAGCAATTCGTGCGTGATGCGCGGATCACGATGCTTTACGAAGGCACCAACGGCGTGCAGGCGCTCGATCTGGTCGGCCGCAAGCTGCCCAAGGACGGCGGCCGCGCGTTGCAGGCGTTTTTTGCCGAGCTCACCGCTTACGCCAAGGAGCAAGGCGGCGATCCGGCAATGGCGCCTTATGTGAAGCCAGTCAGCCAGGCGCTCGGCGATTTACAGCAGGCAACCATGTGGTTTTTGCAGAACGCGCTCGGCAATCCCGACAATGCCGGGGCTGGCGCGACAGATTATATGCATCTCTTCGGCCTGGTCGCGCTCGGCTATATGTGGTGCCTGATAGCCGAGGCGGCCAAAGCAAAAGCCGGAGCTGGAGGTGACGGTGCGACTGACCGGATGGCACAACGCTTGGCCACCGGCCGCTTTTTCATGGAACGAATGTTGCCGGCTACCGCCACGCATCTCGCCCGCATCAAGGCTGGCGCGGCGAGCACGATGGCGCTGCCTGCGGAAGCATTTTAGAGCATGATCCCGAAAAGTGGATACCGGTTTTCGGAAAAGATCATGCTCAAGCAAGAAGCTAAAGCGAAATGACGATGCCGCCTAATCTCATTTCGCTTTAGCAATCTTCGCCGGTCTGCACCGGACCAGGTATAGGAGAAATTCCGATGCCCGACGCTTTCATCTACGATCACGTGCGCACGCCGCGCGGCCGCGGCAAAGTCGACGGCGCGCTGCACGAGGTCACTGCGCTCAATCTCGCGAGCCAGGCGCTTGGCGCGGTCAAGAGCCGCAACGATCTCGACACCACGCTGGTCGACGACGTGGTGATGGGCGTGGTCGATCCGGTCGGCGAGGCTGCCGCCGATATCGCGCGCACCGCGGCCTTGGTCGCCGGCTATGGCGACAGTGTCGCTGGCGTGCAGATCAATCGCTTTTGCGCGTCAGGGCTCGACGCGGTGAATTTCGCCGCGGCGCAGATCATGTCCGGTCAGCAGCAAATTGCCGTCGGTGGCGGCGTCGAATCGATGAGCCGGGTCGGCATCGGTTCGGCTGGCGGGGCCTGGTCGGTCGATCCGTCGATCGCGGTCGCGCATTACTTCTTGCCACAGGGCGTTTCCGCCGACCTGATCGCGACCAAATATGGCTTCTCGCGCGACGACGTCGACGCCTATGCGGTGGAAAGCCAGAAGCGCGCGGCGGCGGCGTGGGACGACGGCCGCTTTTCCCGCTCCGTGGTTCCGGTCAAAGACGTCAACGGACTGACGATTCTCGCCAAGGACGAGCATATGCGGCCGGGCACGACCATGCAGTCGCTCGCGGCCTTGAAACCCTCCTTCGTGCAGATGGGCGAGCTCGGCGGTTTCGATGCGGTCGCCATTCAGGCCCATCCCGAAGTCGAGTTCGTCAATCACGTGCATCATGCCGGCAATTCGTCGGGCATCGTCGACGGCGCCGCCGCCGTGCTGGTCGGCAATAAAGAGGCTGGCGACAAGATCGGAGCAAAACCGCGCGCCCGCGTGCGCGCCTTCGCCAATATCGGGTCCGATCCGGCCTTGATGCTGACCGGGCCGATCGACGTCACCAAGAAAGTGCTCAAGACCGCGGGCATGCAGCTCGCCGACATCGACCTGATCGAGATCAACGAAGCTTTTGCCTCCGTCGTGCTGCGCTTCATGCAGGCGTTCGAACTCGACAGCGCGAACGTGAACGTCAACGGTGGCGCGATCGCGCTCGGCCATCCGCTCGGGGCCACCGGCGCGATGATTCTTGGCACCCTGGTTGATGAGATGGAGCGGCGCGATGTGACGACCGGCCTGGTCACGCTGTGCATTGGCGCCGGCATGGGCACCGCGACCGTGATCGAGCGGGTATGAGCCAGGATTTGCAACGATGCCCAAGCTCGACATCGAAGCGCTGCCGATCGACACCAAGACGCCGTACCCGGCGCCGTTCGATCGGGCGGTGCATGGCCGCGAGCGCCGGAGGCTCGGCAACGCCGCCGGTCT
>JBPYFG010000089.1:0-2711 GCA_051986365.1 Xanthobacteraceae bacterium | reverse complement strand
GCGAGCTTGAACTCGGCGAACGACCGCTGCCGCGCATCTCGATCTTCATGAGCGTATTTGACTGTCACATCAATCGCAGTCCGGTTGCCGGCCGCATCGAGCGCATCGTTTATCGCGCCGGCAAATTCATCAGCGCCGATCTCGACAAAGCGAGCGAAGACAACGAGCGCAACGCATTCGTTATCGCCACCGGCACCGGCCAGCGCATTGCCGTCGTTCAGATCGCCGGCTTGATCGCCCGCCGGATCGTTTGCTTCGCGCGCGAAGGCGACAACCTTGGCGCAGGCCAGCGCATCGGCATGATCCGCTTCGGCTCCCGGGTCGACGTTTACCTTCCCGAAGGCACGCGCGTGCTGGCCGGCGAAGACCAAATCGCGATTGCCGGCGAGACGCTGATTGCCGATCTCTTGGCGGGCGGCGCAGAACCAGCGTTTCAGCGCGAGTAGTTGTCAAGGGAACGCGGCTCGCGCATCGCCGTTCTAATAAAGCCCTCCGTTCTCGCCGGCTGGCATTCACGCTTGCCCACTCGCGGACAAAAAGTGCTTGCAGGCAGCGAGAATCAACGCCACATGTATTCCTCGAAGAGAATTAATCCATGAGCAAAATCAATGCGGTCTGCGTCTATTGCGGATCGAATGCGGGGACTGAGCCGATTTTCGGCGAAGCGGCTGGTCAATTCGGCAAAATTCTCGCCGAAAGCGGCGTGCGTCTTATCTACGGCGGCGGTTCGGTCGGCCTGATGGGCATACTCGCCGATGCGGTGCTGGCGCACGGCGGCAAGGCCACTGGAATTATCCCGGAATTTCTCACGCGCCGCGAGCGGCCGCGCCGGCTGGGCCAGGAGCTGATCGTTACCCGCGATATGCATGAGCGCAAACGCACGATGTTTGATCGCGCCGACGCCTTTGTCGCCTTGCCCGGCGGGATCGGCACGCTCGAAGAACTGGTCGAGCAATTGACCTGGGCTCAGCTCGGCCGCCATAGCAAGCCGATTCTGCTCGCCAATATTAACGGCTATTGGGATCCATTGCTGACGCTCGTTGCCCATATGCGCCAGCGTGGCTTCGTTCCGGATTCTCTTTCGATCAATTTTCTCGTGACCGAACGCGTCGACGATATTTTGCCGATTTTGCGCCACGCGGCGCGCGGCCGCGCCGAAGCGGAACAGGCAATGGCGATTCCGGCCGAGCGGCTGTGATCTGTTATTTTGATCGACTGATGCAGTTCCGCTCATCCCCGCAAAAGCGGGAGGATTCCCTACGAAGGCAGAGTCACTTCGACTCCGTGTCGCGCAGGAACGTCACCGCTTCAATGCGATTGCCGTCCGGATCTCGAACGAAGGCAGCGTAATAGCTGCTGTGATATTCCGTGCGCGGGCCTGGCGCGCCGTCGGAAGTGCCGCCGGCCTTGAGCGCCGCGGCATGAAAGTCTTCGACCGCCCGTGTGTCGGTGGCGCGCAGGCAAATATGTACGCCGCTATCCTGCGCGACGGAAGCCATGGCCGCGCGCCGATTGATCCAGAATTCCGGATATTTTTTGCCGAAACCGATTGCGGCATTCGGCCATTCGCGCAATTTCCGCATACCCAGCGGCGCCAGCAATGCGGCATAGAACGGTTCGGCCTTGGCCAGATCGCGCACCGCGACGGATACATGATCGATCATGCTGGCCTTCCAATATTCGGCAGCGCGCAGCGATTAAGATTTCCAATCACGCCGGCGCGCCGGATTTCATCAGCTTGTAAACGATGGAATCCATCAGCGCCTGGAACGAAGCATCGATGATGTTTGCGGACACGCCCACCGTTCGCCAATGCTCGCCGGTCTCGTCGGTGCTTTCGATCAAAACCCGGGTAACGGCTTGGGTGCCGCCATTGAGGATGCGGACGCGATAATCCGTCAACGTGAGTCCGGTGATGAAGCTTTGATATTTGCCTAGGTCCTTGCGCAGCGCCAGATCGAGCGCGTTCACCGGGCCGATGCCCTCGGCCACTGAAATCAGCTCTTCGTCGCCGACTTTGATCTTCACCACCGCCTGGCTCACGGTCACGCGCTGACCCTTGGCATTGTTGCGCTGCTCGACATTGACGTCGAATTTCTCTACATCGAAGTAATGCGGCACCTGGCCGAGCATGCGCCGCGCCAAAAGCTCGAACGATGCGTCGGCGGCCTCATAAGCATAGCCGATGGCCTCGCGCTCTTTCACTTCATCAAGGAGCCGCGTGACCCGCACGTCGTCTTTGTCCAATGACAGACCGATGCGCTCCAGCTCCGCCAGCACGTTGGAGCGGCCGGCTTGGTCGGATACAAGCAGCTTGCGCTTGTTGCCGACGCGCTCCGGCGCGACGTGCTCATAAGTCTTCGGCTCCTTGACGATGGCGGAGGCATGAATGCCGGCCTTCGTCGCGAACGCACTCTCGCCGACGTAAGGCGCATGACGATCCGCCGCCCGGTTGAGGAGCTCGTCGAGCCCATGCGAAATGCGAACGATGCGGCCGAGCGCACCGTCGCTGACATTGATTTCGAACTTGCCGGCATATTCCGGCTTGAGCTTCAGCGTCGGGATGATGGAGACGAGATTGGCATTGCCGCAGCGCTCGCCGAGCCCGTTGAGCGTGCCTTGGATCTGCCGCGCGCCGGCGCGAATGGCGGCAAAACTGTTGGCGACGGCCTGTTCGGTGTCATTGTGAGCGTGAATGCCGACGCGATCTC
>JBPYFG010000088.1:0-3540 GCA_051986365.1 Xanthobacteraceae bacterium | reverse complement strand
TTCGAATCCGTATTTGCGGTAGGACGGCGCCGCCGGAAAATCGCACGCCGGATTGCTGTTCACTGTCACAAACCGTCCGCCCGGCTTAAGACAACGCGCAATGCCGCTGCACATCGCCTTCAGCTCCGCGCGGTCGTGCGCGTAGTTCAGCAAATAGGCCGCGACCGCGAGATCGTAATCTGCATTGAGGGCGAGGTCCCGCCCGTCCCCGACGATATAGTCGATCCCCAGCCGCTGTTGCGCTTCGCAGGCCCGGGCCAACCCGATCATCTTTTCGGACACATCCACGCCGGTGACTTTCGACGCACCACGCTGGCGCAGCATGCGCGTGTAGAAACCTTCGCCGCAGGCGATGTCGATCACCGCCTTGCCGGCTGGATCGCCGATCAGCTTCATCAGGGTGAAAGCCTCGACATGGGCGCGCCACGGCTGCTGCTTCGCGCGCTTGTATTGCTCCGCGATGCGATTGTAATTCGTGGTCATGCTCATCCGCGCTCCTGTTTCGCCGAGGTCAGTCTGATGAGTAGCTGATCCGCCGCTCCCGCGGGTGAGGCTTCCCCGAATTGGTGGACACCTTTGCTAAGCTCCGACGGGAGCGGAAAGGTGTCGAATGGCCCAGGGACGGCGTCAATACACCGATGAGTTCAAGCGAGAAGCGGTTGGGTTGCTGGCGAGCAGCGGCCGGCCGTTGCTGCAGATCGCGAAGGAGCTTGGCATCTCTCCCTCGATGCTGCGCAACTGGCGCCATCGCGGCGAAGGGCGGAATGCGGGGTCGGCGCGGCACCCGATACCGGCGTCGGCCCCGCATTCCGTCCCGGATCCGGCATCGGAGATCTCTCGGCTGCGCCGCGAGAACGATCGCCTGCGCATCGAGCGCGACATTTTAAAAACGTATGGCCCGCCCCGTCCGCAAGGGGCTTGTGCGAGGTGATCTGACCGGTCTGCATCAACGTATCCGGTCTCGGGACCGTTGCCCCGGCCAAGATGGAGTTCCGCGCGCTCTGGTCCTCATAAAGGCGACGGCATTGATGTGCCGTTTTTTAAACCAGGCTGCCAGAGTGCCGGTTCAACCGTCAGGCCATCTCGCTGTCACCACCCGCAGATTTCGGGAACTGCCGGTCCCGGAGGGCCGGTATCCAATCTTATCTTACACCGCCGTGGGCCGATCGCTGATCCTGGCGCTGTAGATTGCGGTTGACCGCAGTACCGCCCAGGCGATCCGTGCCAGCTTGTTGGCCAGCGCGACGATTACTGTATTGCGATGGGCTCGCGCGCTCAGCCCGCGCAACCAGTTACCGAGCGATCCCTCAGTCGTGGCGAGCGACGGTAGCGCTGCCCGAGCCGCATGGATCAGCAACGTACGCAGGTATTTGTTGCCGCGTTTGGTAATGCCGAACAGCCTGGGCCGACCGCCGGTGGTGGCTTGTCGCGGGACAAGCCCAAGCCAAGCCGCGAGATCGCGAGCGCGGGCAAAGCTCCGTGCATCGCCTACGGCGGCAACGAGCGCGGTCGCGTTCAAAGCGCCAATCCCCGGAATGGTCAACAGCCGTCGCGCGGCCACATCGCTGCGGGTTGCGGCAACAAATTCGGCATCGAACGCCGCGATCCGGCGATCAAGTTCAGACCATTGCGCCCGCATGTCGTTGATCAGCAGGCGGATGCGCAAGCTGAGCGGCACCGGCTCGGCGTTGCCGCCGTCAAGCGCCTCGGCGAGATATCGTGCCAGCCGATGCCGGCCTTGCGCGACGGCGATGCCGCGTTCGAGAAGCATCGCACGTAGTTGGTTGATCAGCGCCGTACGCTGGCCCACCAATCGGGAGCGAGCCCGATGCAAGGTCTGCATGTCGAGCTGACCCTCGCTCTTCAAGTCAACGAACCGCATTGTCGGCCGGGTCGCCGCTTCGGCGATGGCTTCGGCATCGCGTTCGTCGTTCTTCTGCGCCTTCACATAGGGTTGCACGTATTCCGGCGACATCAGCCGGATCTCGTGCCCGTATGCCTGCAACAGGCGGGCGAGATGATGAGCGCCGCAGCAAGCCTCCATTGCCATTACGCAGGCCGGCAAGAGCGAAGCCAGCTGCACCACGCTGTTGCGGTGCAGGCGCCGGCGCAGAACAACCCGGCCCGATGTATCCAATCCTGCGACGCTGCAGCTGTTCTTGCCGAGGTCGATCCCCAACACTGCGACTTGCATCGATGGCTCCTTTCCTCTCTGGCGGTATTGCAGCGTAAGCTGCTGGAGAGAGGGGCGGGCCATTCCATAAAGGCTGTGGCCATCTTCTCGGAACCGCCGAGATGAGGTTCCGCTTGATCGAGGATTATCGAGCCGTGTGGCCGGTGCGAATCATGTGCAATGCGCTAAGCGTGTCGCCGTCGGGCTTCTACGCGTGGCGGTCTCGGCCGGAGAGCCCGCGCAATATCGCTAACCGCGCGCTGCTGGTCGACATCCGACGGGTTCACGCGCAACACCGGGAACGATACGGAGCGCCGCGCATCCACGCCGAACTGCGCGCCGAGGGCCATGCCATCAGCCGCAAGCGGGTCGCCCGGATCATGCGTCAGCACGGCATCCAGGCGCGGGCGCCGCGCCGCTATCGTGTCTGCACGACGGACAGCAAACATCCCCTACCCGTGGCGGAAAACCTGCTGGATCAGAACTTCGATGCCGATCGGCCCGATCAGGTCTGGTTGGCCGATATCACGTATATCCCGACCGGCGAAGGCTGGCTCTACCTGGCCGTGATCCTCGACCTGTTCACCCGCAAAGTGGTCGGCTGGGCCATGCGCGATCACATGCGTGCCGAACTGACCATCGCCGCGCTCACCATGGCAATCCAACGACGACGTCCGGGAGCGGGTCTGATCCATCATTCCGATCGCGGCAGCCAATACGCCGCCGGTGACTATCGCGACATGTTGAAGGCCGCCGCAATCGTCCAATCGATGAGCCGCAAGGGAAATTGCTGGGACAATGCGCCGATGGAGAGCTTCTTCGGCACTCTGAAAACCGAGCTCGTTCACTGCGGCGAGTACCCCGATCGCGATGCCGCGCGGCGCGACCTGTTCGCCTATATCGAAGGCTACTACAATCGGCTACGGCGACACTCCGCGATCGGGTACATCACCCCTGAACAAGCAGAGGCAAAAGCCGCATAACCCGGTGTCCACTTTTCCGGGGGAAGGTCAGATTGGGAGAGAACGAGCTTGTTGAAGGGGATGTCGCGCGACGACGACAAAGTGATCTTCTGAACCACAGGTGCCATTGGGATTGGCTCCGCGACGGGCGCCGAAAGACTCTCTCTCGGCTTTCAACCCGCCACGAAGACCGGCGCAGCCCTCTTACTTTGAAGCGCCGGATATCCGGCGAGCCGGAGACTGCGGATCCACGCAAATCCGGCTTTGCCTGACGGCCGGTACTGTCGCAATAGACGTCGGATCACGCGGCGTCGCGTTCGTTCGCAGTAGAGACCTGCGCGTCATCCTCAGGAAGAAAGCCGAGGAGGAAGTCGGCGGCCTTGCTTGCCTGCGACGCCGCGCGAA
>JBPYFG010000087.1:0-3514 GCA_051986365.1 Xanthobacteraceae bacterium | reverse complement strand
TTGGCCAGCGCGGCGATGACGGAATCGCTAGCGGATTTCCGTGCCACCAGATATTGGGCGAAGCTTAAGCTCTTGAGACTGTCGTCGGGCGTGGGCGGCGTGCCGCCGAACGTGCCGGCGTCGATATCGATCGAATCGAATACCGGATTGCGCTTGGCAATGCCGTCGGCTTGATCGATCTCGACGAAGCTCGGCGCGTCGCCGTTTCGGCTGGCCGCTTTCACTGCGCTCGAAATTGCCGCACCGGTCGCCGCGCCGGCGACGAACAGCACGTCGACCTGATTGTTCTTGATTGCGTCGGCGATATTTTTCGGGTCGATCTCCGATACGGTGACTTTGGCGGCCGGGACACCGTAGTGATCGAGCACGGCGCGAAGCAGCTCGGAGCTCGCCTCGTTTCCGGTCACAATCCCAACGCGGCGGCCGGCAAGCTGACCGATTTTTTCGATCTTTCCGGATTTCTTTCCCTTTTTTCCCGATGCTGGCGGAGGAACGATCAGCGCCATGACGTTTTGGCGCAAGATCGCGACCACCGGCCATTTCAGCGACTCGTCGGCCGGACTGGGCAGAATGGCGAGATCGACCTTGCCGTTTTTCATCTTTTCGGCGACTTCCTGCGGGCCGGCCGCCGCCACGAATGTCAGATGAAGATTGTGACGGCCCTGGGCGATTTGGCCCGACAGTGCCTCGACGAATTTGGCATCGTTCGGCGCGGCCGCGATCCGCAAACGCTCGGCCTCGGTGGTGAGGTAAAAAGCGGCCCAGACCGCACCGATCACGGCGAGCGTGCCGATCACGGCAACGAGCCAGGTGTGGCGCAAAATCATGCGCAGGCGGTTGCGCATAATGTTTTCAAGCGACTCAATATTCATGACGCGGTCCGCCGACTGGCCGTGCGCGGCCGTTCTTGCCTTCGCTGCCCGCCTGAACAGCCAAAATTTCATGGCGACAGGGGGGCGGTTCGGAGCCCCGGGCGACATGCTTAATTCTAACACGGCCGCGACGACTTGAGGCGATGCGCAGACCCCCGCCCGCGGCAGGCCAGGCGTCTGGTTAATGCGGTGCAACCCTTGCCGGGTCCTCGATCGCACGGAATTTGTTGCGGAAATTCCGGCGGACCGATCAGGCTCCGGCCGGCCGGCTCCACGGCCGCAGTCGCAATCCGCGCAATCCGCCAGGCATGGCGCGATGTACCATCAGCATTTCGCCGATGGTTGCCGAGGTCACCAGTCCGACCAGCCGCTGCGACGCATTGACGATACCGACCGCCGGTGCCGATTTCTGCTGCAGCAGCCGAAACGCTTCGTCGAGGCAGTGGCGATGCCCGAGCGTCGGTATTTCCGTACCCATCACGTCGCCGACCTTGGCGTCCGGGCCGCGCTCTTTCAGCGCGCGGATGACGTCATTGCGCGCCAATAGGCCGACCGGCCGACCGAGCCCGTCGACGACGGGAAATTCGCCCTGGCTCGTTCGCAACAGCGTCTCCACCGCGGCATCGACATGCTCGTCGGGCGTGAGCGTGGCGAATTCTGTCATCATCGCGGCGGTCACCGGCACACCTTGAGAGATGGCACGGATCGCGACCAGATGCGCTTCGGAGGCGGCGGCGAGATAAACAAATACGGCGACGAAGATCAGCAATGGATTGCCAAACAGCCCGATAAAACCGAGCAGAAAGGCAACGAATTGGCCGATCGAAGCGGCAATCTCGGTGGCGCGGACATAACCGAAGCGCGCCGCCAACAGCGCGCGCAACACTCGGCCGCCGTCCATGGGGAAGGCCGGAATCAAATTGAACAGTGCGAGAAACACATTCACGAGGGCCAACCGCTCGGCCAGACCCGCTTTATTGCTTTCGATCGATACAAGATGACTCGGATCGAGCGGCACGCCGGCGAACAAGACCAGCAGTGCAGCGATCGCCACATTGACCGCCGGCCCGGCAATCGCGATCAGGAACTCTTCGCTCGGTTTTTCCGGGATGCGTTCGAGGCGTGCAACGCCGCCAATTGGCAAAAGGATCACGTCGGGCGTCATCACGCCGAATGCGCGGGCGGTGAAAATGTGACCGAATTCATGAAGCAGCACGCACAGGAACAACAGCACCATGAACAAGAGTCCGCTCCAAGCGGCTGCTGCCCCGCCCGAAACGTAGCTGACGCCGAAAATCCAAGCGAGAAACAACAGGAATGTCACATGAATGCGGATCGCGGTCCCGGCGACCGAGCCGATATTCAACGACCAGCCCATAACCACCTCCCGATGACCACCTCCCCGCGGCGCACGCTGATTGCGCCTCTATGTGCATTAGGTAAGAATTATTTGGCTATTTGCGAGTATCGCGCGTTACCAATACGGGCCCACGGCAAAGCGCTGACCTGAGCGCTGAGATGGAGCGCGGCTATGGCTGAAAAACTCTCGGGCGAAGCGCGCAAATCTGCGCTCGCGCGGCTCACGGGCTGGCGCGAAGTGGCGGGGCGCGACGCCATCACCAAGAAATTTGTCTTCAAGGACTTCAACGAAGCGTTCGGGTTTATGGCGCGCGCCGCTTTGGTTGCGGAAAAGCTCGACCATCACCCAGAATGGTCCAATGTCTACAAGACGGTCGATGTAACCTTGTCAACGCACGATGCCGGCGGATTGACCGAGCTCGATGTCAAGCTCGCCGAAACCATGGACAAGCTCGCCGGGTGAGTTTCCACCTTGCGGCTGCCGCGTTTCACAGCCATTTGTTGGGTGACTAAGTTCAGGTGATTCAATCGGAGCGGCCCTATGGGGTTCTGGGAGCAAGCGGCCAAGTGGTCGGATTTTCGGGCGGATTTTTGGCCGGATTTCCCGGCGCTAACCCGCCGGATGGCGGCAGACGACGGCGAGCTGCGCCAAAAACTCTGGCGTAAGCTCAAGCGCGAGGTGGCGAGCGTCCCATTTCTTGAAGACGTGCTCACCGCGCATTATTGCGCGTTCGACCGCAACACTCCGATCCACGTCAAGGCGATACTGGTCGGCGCGATCGTCTATTTCGTGGTGCCGGACGATTTGGTGCCCGATTCTCTCCCTATCATCGGCTTTGCTGACGATGCCGCCGTGGTCGGCATGGCGATCAAGATGATGTCGTCGCATATCAAGCCGGAACACCGCGAGGCGGCGCGGCGCATGGTGGCGCGGCTGCGCGAAGAGTAGAGCCGAACTAACGATCGTCCTTGCGAGCCAATAGGTCCGGCCCGAAGTGGCCGACCCGATGAAAGCTCCGCGAAGCAATCCAGGGTTAGACGACCCGGATTCCGGATTGCTTCGTCGCCCGCTGGGCTCCTCGCAATGACTCGATTAGCGCAGTATCCAGGAAACAGGGCTACACGCGCAGCACGATCTTTCCCATCGCTTTGCGCGCGGCGATGACCTCAAGCGCGGCCGCGACCTCGGACAAGGGATAAACGGCCTGGACATGCGCGCTGAGCTTGGCTTCGGCGGTCCACTGCAAAATGTCGGTCATCAAGCCGCGCTGCGCCAACGGCTC
>JBPYFG010000086.1:0-5363 GCA_051986365.1 Xanthobacteraceae bacterium | reverse complement strand
TGACCGCGATATTCATCACCGGCACCGGAACAGGAGTTGGGAAGACTTTCGTCGCCGCCTCCTTAATTCGCCATCTGCGGCAGCTGGGCCGCACGGTGGACGCAATCAAACCCGTGGTCAGCGGTTTTGACCCCGACGGCGTTGCCAGAAGCGATCCGGCCATTTTGCTCGAGGCTCTCGGCTTTCCGGCAGCTTTGCCCAATATCGAGCGCATTTCGCCATGGCGCTTTCGCGCGGCGATGTCGCCGGATGCGGCGGCGCAGCAGGAAGATCGCCGCATCGACGTCGACGAGGTCGTCGCCTTTTGCCAATCGGCGATCGAACAGCGGCGGGAAATCTTGCTGATCGAAGGCGCCGGCGGCATCATGGTGCCGCTCGACCAGCAGCGCACGATCCTCGACGTGATGATGGCGTTGCGGCTGCCGCTTGTTCTGGTCACCGGCTCCTATCTCGGCACCATCAGTCACACGCTCACCGCGCTCGACGCCCTGTTCCGCCGCGATTTATCGGTTCTTGCGATCATCGTCAGCGAGACGCCGGGCTCGACAGTACCGCTTAAGGAGACGGTGGCTGCGATTGGGCGATTTGCCGAACCGGTCATCGGACTGCCGCGCCTGCAGCCTGAAGCGGGCGACGCGCCGACCAGCGGCACGCTTGCCGCATTCGATCGGATTTTTGGGTCATCATGAGGGGGGAGGCTCACGCCGCTAACACTAGTGCGACCCGCAGCGCGCATCACTTTGCAAAGTGGATCAACGCCAGTGTTTCCAAAGTGCCTTCGAGATTGAACAAGGCGTGCAGGAGAAAGGTGAGTACCAGCGAGCCGCTGCGCGCGCGCATCCAGCCGAGAAAGAGGCCGACAACGAAGATCTGCAGCACACCCGTCCAGTCATACTGGATGTGCAGCATTGCCCACAGGATCGAGATCACAACGATTGCCGGCCAGACCGAGCGCGGCGACCGAACCCAGCCGCGGAACAGAAACCCGCGAAACATGGCTTCTTCGCCCGCAGGAGCGATCACAATCGCCGCAACAAACATTGCTGGAAGCCAGCCGGCCGCAGCCGCAGTCGTATAGGATTGCAGCTGGAACGCGGTGACGAGATCACGGCCGCTCAAATAAAGCAGCGCATCGCCTGCCGCGATCAGCACCACCAAAGCCGCGATGCCGAACACAAGGTCACGCGCTGGCGGCCACTTCAACGCGAAATAGTCGGATAGATCAGACCGCGCCAGCCGAACCGCAATCGCGAGCACGCCGATCGTGACTGGATTGGACAGCGCGATAAAGATCGTGACCAGCACGCCGTCAAACGGCGCCTCCAGGATCGAATCCCAATCGCCGCCTCGCACCCAGAGCAGAACGCCAAAGCCGATGAACTGTCCAACGAGGAAGGCGACGATGCTCCAACCCAGCGTCGTCCAATAGCCCCAAATTTTCATGCGAGCCGAAGGTTCATCCAGCACTGGGCGTTACGTCGCCGGCGGTTACGGCACCAGGATCGATGATCCAGTCGTGGCGCGGCTCTCGAGGTCGCGGTGTGCTTTCACTGCATCGCGTAGCGGGTATTTCTGGTTGACCGGGACCTTCACCCCTCCCTTGCCGACGACGTCGAATAGATCATTGGCAATCGCCAGAAGGTCTTGGCGCTTGGCCGCATAGGTATTGAGCGTCGGCCGCGTGGCGTAGAGCGATCCCTTGGTTTGCAGAATATTGATGTTGAAGGCGTCGATCTGTCCGGAAGCACTGCCGAAACTCACAAACATGCCGAGCGGTTTGAGACAATCAAGCGATGCCGGGAAGGTCGTTTTGCCAATGCCATCATAGACCACCTCGCACATTTTACCGCCGGTGATTTCCTTCACGCGAGCGACGAAATCCTCGTCCCGGTACAGGATCGTGTGATGACAGCCATTGGCCTTGGCAAGCGCGGCTTTTTCCTTCGATCCCACCGTACCAATGACATTGGCGCCGAGATAATTGGCCCATTGGCACAGGATCAGGCCGACGCCGCCGGCGGCCGCGTGCATCAACACGTTCATGCCCTTCTCGACCTTGAAGGTGCGCCGTAGCAGGTATTCCGCCGTCATGCCCTTAAGCATCATCGCGGCGGCCTGTTCGTAGCTGATATTGGACGGCAACTTGACGGCGCGGTCGGCAGGCACCAGGCGCTCCGCCGCGTAACAGCCGAGCGCCACGACATAAGCGACCCGATCCCCGACCTTGAACTCGGTGACGCCCGGACCAACCGCCGTCACCTCGCCTGCCGCCTCGTTGCCGGCGACGAAGGGCAAGCCGACCGGCGACGGATACATGCCCATGCGAAAATAGGTATCGATGAAATTGACCCCACTGGCGTGTTGCTTGACGCGAATCTGGCCTTGGCCTGGAGCGCCGACCTCGATTTCCTCGTAGGTCAAAACCTCCGGTCCGCCGACCTTATGGACGCGAACTGCAGCAACCATCGTTCTCTCCTGTCGTGACTTCTTGCTGGATTATCGCTTGAAAATCTGGCGCGATCATAAGTGGTCGGCAGGCTCACGCAAGGCCATCATGCAAGGTCGTCACGCAAGGTCATCATCGAAGGCCATGCGCGGCCGCTGCCCTTAGGGACGGTGACGCCGGAAAAATCCGATCGCAACGAAATAAACCGCCAAAGCGCATAGCGTCGCGCTGATCCAAGGCGGCGGGTTGAGATCTTGGGCAACCGCCACGATGGCGAGCAGCGCCCACGCCACGAGCGCTGCGATCGTGACGCCGCGCCAATGCGCAATACGCACCGGGTGAGCGACGTGAAATGGGACGAATGTCAACACCGCCAGCGCGATGATTGCGGCCGCTCCCGCCCAAGGTTCGAGCTTGAGGATGAATAAATAAAACGCGGCGACATTCCAGAGCGCTGGGAAACCACGAAAATAATAGTCGGACGTTTTCATCAGCCGGTCGGCGAAATAAAGAGCGCCGGTGACGACAATCAGAAGACCGAGCGGAACTGCCGCCGGCTTCGGCAACAATCCGCTCACCGCCAATGCATAAGCGGGCACAAAAACATAATTGAGAATGTCGACGACGAGATCGAGGACGTCACCCGACCAGCGCGGCAACAGCTCCGCGACTTGCAGTCGCCGCGCGAAAGTGCCGTCGATGCCGTCGATGCACAGTGCAATCCCGAGCCAAACGAACATCGCCGCCCAATGACCGTTCACGGCGGCGATCAGCGCCAGTAAGGCACAGCCGGCGCCGCAGGCGGTAAATACGTGCACGGCAAACGCTGCGGCGCTGCGCTCCGGATGTTCCGGTTCGTGAGGAGTATCGGAATCCATGCCCCGAGTTTACATGTTAAGTGCAAGACCGCATCCAATTTGAGCGGAGGACGGATGCACCGTTCTGTTAGGGCGGGGTCACGATGAAATCCAACTTGGCCGCCCAAGTCGGGATTATTGGCGCTGGGCCGGCTGGGCTGGTCAGCGCGATCGCGCTGGCGGCCGCCGGCGTCGATACGTTGCTCGTTGCGCCGCCAACCCAGCCCGACCACCGCACTACCGCGTTGCTCGCCGGATCGGTGACGGCGCTCGACACTTTGGGCGTCTGGCAGAGCTGCGCGCGCGAGGCCGCGCCGCTGAAAAAGCTCCGCATCATCGACGATACGCAGCGACTTTTTCGCGCGCCGGAAGTTTCGTTTGCCGCCGCCGAAATTGATCGTGAGGCGTTCGGCTACAACATCGAGAACCGTCATCTGGTCGCCGCATTGCAGTCGCGCGCCGCGGCTCTTGATTTGAACTCGATTGCGGCGCCGGCGCTCGCGATCGAAAGCGCGGCTTCGGCCGTCACGATCAGGCATGCCGACGGCGAAGCGCGCGTACAGCTCGCGATCGCTGCCGACGGTGCGCGCTCGATTTGCCGGACAGCGGTCGGGATCACGACGCAACGCCGCGCTTATCCGCAGGCCGCGCTCACGGTCAGTCTTGCTCATGCGCGGGCGCATGACGATACGTCGACCGAATTCCATACCGAGGAAGGTCCATTCACACTCGTTCCGCTGCCCGGCCGCCGATCGAGTCTGGTCTGCGTGGTCGCCCCGGAGCACTGTGAAGAGCTTGCGGCCATGGACGATACGTCGCTGTCCGCCGAAATCGAGCGCCGCGCTCATTCGCTGCTCGGGCCGATGACCGTCGAAGCCGGACGTGGCGTATTTCCGCTTGCGGTTGAGACCGCCGACGGTTTTGCCCGCAATAGGATCGTGCTTGTCGGCGAAGCCGCGCATGTCGTGCCACCGATCGGCGCGCAAGGACTCAATCTTGGCATTCGCGATGCGGCCACGATCGCCGAAATCGCGGCCGATGCGTACCAGGACGGCAAGGATCTCGGCAGCCCTGAAGTGCTCGCGCGCTATGACAGGCAACGCCGCGCCGACATTGTCACCCGCACGCTCGCGGTCGATCTTTTGAACCGCAGCTTGCTTTCGGATTTCTTCCCCGCGCACGGCGTGCGCGGACTGTCGCTTTACCTCGTCGACCGCATCGGACCCTTGCGCCGCGCCATGATGCGCGAAGGCATCACGCCCGCAGCGTCGCAACCGAAATTGATGCGCGGCGAAATGGTATAAGCTTTGCACAGAAACGCCGCATGAACGGTCTGATCCGGATTTGGTGATGAAACTACCGCGCAATTTTTTCAAACCGCTGGCGATCGGCGCGCCGGCGCCGCTTCGCGAATTGCCGCTCCGACTGGAGCGGATGATCCACTTCGTTCCGCCGCATATCGAACAAGTCCGCAGCAAAGTGCCGGAGCTCGTCGCGCAGGTTGACGTCGTACTCGGCAATCTCGAAGACGCCATTCCAGTTGACGCCAAGGAAGCGGCCCGCGCCGGCTTTATCGCCATGGCGAAGTCTTGCGATTTCGGCGCCACCGGATTGTGGACGCGCATCAACGCGCTGAACTCGCCGTGGGCGCTCGATGACCTGACCGAAATTGTCGCCGCCATTGGCGACAAGCTCGACGTTATCATGCTGCCCAAAGTCGAAGGGTCATGGGACATTCATTATCTCGATCAATTGCTCGCTCAACTCGAAGCCAAACACCGCGTACGCAAGCCGATCCTCATCCACGCCCTTATCGAGACCGCCGAAGGCATCAACAATGTCGAATCGATCGCCGCCGCGTCGCCGCGCATGCACGGCATGAGCCTCGGTCCGGCCGATCTCGCCGCGTCGCGGGCGATGAAGACGACGCGGGTCGGCGGCGGTCATCCCGACTACAAGGTGCTGGCCGACGCCGGCGCGGCGGATGCGCCGCGGGCGGCTTTCCAGCAAGATCTCTGGCACTACACGATCGCCAAAATGGTCGACGCCTGCGCCGCCAC